>JASHSL010000252.1 GCA_030040855.1 Terriglobales bacterium | reverse complement strand
CCATCTGATTCTCGGTGACCTCGTAAGCGATGTCGACTTTGTAGGGGGCCTCCGCATGACGCCTTACGACCGCCTTGACTTCTGCGTTCACGTATCCGCGATCCAGGTAGGCTGCAGCGATCCGGTTACGGTCGGTGGCCAGCTTACCAGGAGAAAAAGGAGCGCCCGGGCGAAGTTGGAACCCCTGCCCGCCAGTGAGCTGGTTCTGGGAGACGTTCTTATTGCCTGTGATCGCAACCGCGTCGACCAGGGTCTGCTCCCCCTCGATAATGTCGAAGCTGACCTCAATCTTCGCTTCGTGCTCGACAACTCTTGGAGTAACCTTGACCTCCTCATATCCTACGTCGTGATAGACGGCTTCAATGTTGTTTGCGGCGGTTTGCACGAGTTGATCGCTGTACATGCCGTGGCCCCAGATACGGGCCTTCTTAATCGGGATGCGAGTCGCCAGATTCCCGCTCGAGACGTGTTGATTGCCCTGGAAGCTAATCCGGCCCACTTTGTGTCTCCTTCCCTTATCGATTTGATAGGTAAGAGAAATTTGGTCCGGCTGGTTCTCAAAACTGGTGTCGACTTTGACCTTGAAAAATCCCTTTTTTTGGAAATAATCGATAAGATTCTGCCGGCCTTCGGCGACCAGATCTTGATCGATCGATCCCTCTGAAAAGATTGGAAGGAGTTTCCTGGTTTGTCTGCCGGATAGGAAGGGAAGCGCCGTAAGCTTTGCCCCGATGATCCTGACCTTCACCACGGGGCCCACCGTGATGCGGTAGGAAATATCAGCCCGATTGGTTTCCGGGTGGTAAGCGGGCGGGTTGATCGCGACTTTGCTCGCGAGGTAGTCCTGCTTGGCAAGAGCCCGCTTGATGAGTTTTCTGGCGTCTTCCAGGCGCGAGGGCGTGTAACTGCTCCCGCGCTTGAGGAGGCCTCCGTTCAACCTGGCCCAGAGGGAATTTACCGAACGCATCAGCCGCGCCGTTTCCTCTCCGCCTACCCCCTCGAACCTCACCTCGCCGATGCGAGCCCGTGGGCCGAGGGTTACACGAAAGGTGACATTGGCCAGCTGATTGGGGTCGTCCAGTCCGACCTCGGAGCGGATCTGTGCTTGAAAATACCCATTGGTTCGGAACAGGCGCCGTAGGGCGGCTTCGGCCTCTGGAATCCGCGCTTTGTCGAAGGGATCTTGATCCGGAAAGTTGGCTACCTGGAGCAGGCGGCTGTAACTGAAGTATTTTGCCGCTTCGGGAAATTCGATGATGCCGATGTAATATGCCGGCTCCAGGATGAAACTCAGACGTAAGCCTTTGGGGGTGGGGCTTATGTTGACTTTGACGCTGGTGAACTTTTGCGTTTTTTCCAAAGCGGCAACACTCGCTTCCACCTCCTTCTCGGAATAGGGTTGGTCGGTCTTTTGCTCGACGAGGGCTTGCAAAGGCTCAACATCGACGTGCGGATCGGCAACCAGGTGGATCGCGGTCACGGTCTCGCCTTCGTATGCGGCTTGTGGTCCCTGATCAAACTGTTGGGCAACGACCGTCGCCGACAGGGACAACAGAAGCACACCCAGCAGAGGCATAGGCGGGCTACCCGGAGATCTTTCCCGTGACAGGATTTGCTTGGCCCGCCAGTTGAACCCCGCGGCTGCCGATCCCAGCAAGAGTCGGATGCTCTCAGATTTCGGAGAGATGTCCATTCGATTCCTTGGCCAAGATGCGATTCTAAGACAAACCCTGCCGGACGCAGCTTCACTCTCTCGACTTAGGTCGAAGGTGCGAAATCGGTGTTTCTTTCATGAACCGGGCGACCGCCGCCATCGCGGCCGCTAAGGCGGCATCAGTTGCGCCGGAAATTTTGCGGCGGGGGATGGGTGCGCCCCTACAGCGAATCGAGATCGCAATTACAGCTTCGGCCCGATGCGCAGGATGCGCGCCCGCCATTATGCTGGTTCGTGGACGAGAACTACCAAAGGAGGCTCCATGCTCTACTGGGCATTGATGTTCCTGGTGATCGCGATCATCGCGGGATTTTTTGGTTTTGCCGGGATCGCGGTGGCTGCCGCGGGGATCGCGAAGATCCTGTTCTTCATCTTCTTGGTGCTGTTTGTGATTACACTGATTTCGCATATAGGACGCAGGGGCAGCGCCGGAATCTAGTTCTTGAACTCCGTCGGGAAGGTTCGAATCAGATGCGGCATGGGGCCTCGATCCAGGCTCAGGCCGTATCTGGTTTCCCGGAGCACGAGCCTTGGCCCTTGCTTAGGTTCTGTCGCTCCTTGGTGTTTTGGTTCGACGATTTCCACCTGCCGTATGGCGGTTCTTATCCCCTCGACTGCAGAAGTGTTTGGGGCTGAACCAAGGCAAGGCCTTGGATGACATCGATACTCCGATTACCCATGGCAAACCCCGCCGTCCGGGGATGCCTCTCGCTCGCGATCAAGCTGCGAGTTTTCTGCGCGGACCTAGGATCAGAATTCGACGGTCAGCGAGCACTCCTTATGCCTTTCGATCCGTAAGGGATACCGACGATGAGCTACGTGGAGCACGTACGCTTCCGATAGGGGCGGCGAGGTCAAAAGTATAAGCCTTCGCTTGTGGGACCCCCGTCTCCGTTTCAGCCACTTGGTCTGAGAATGGCAAAGCCATTGTCCGTCGGAGGGTGCTCGTTCTTTCACTTCCTCAAGGATCAATCTGAATCTCAGGGGCGAGTTGCAAATAGATATCGATCATCGGTGGCCAAGGCGTTCTAGAGAACACTGCAGACGGCGTGCCATTCAACTCGAGGGGCACATTTAGCGGGGAAACTTCGATGCGCCTGAAGCACGGACAAAGGCCAAGCTTTTCGGCTTGGCCCGTCGTGTGGACAAGTTAGTTCGCTTCGGACTTGCTTGCCATTCCCGTTGAGCCCGAAGAGCCCGTGGATCCCTGCTTCGTCGGCGTATTCGGAGCGTACTTGCTGACCGTCGTCAGGAATGCTCGGGCAAACTGCGGGGCGGGCACGTTTCCATAGAGAATATCCTTGAACGGCGTCATCTTGCCGAATAAGAGGCGAGTCTCGTCCTTGTCCTGCGAAAGCACCGAGCCACTGAGATCGATACCGGCAAAGACACCACGGGCGCGAGAATAGCTCAGAATCTCCGCCTTCATTTTCCAATCGGTATCAGCACCGGTTTCCCGTCCGACAGGTCCAGCCGCAGCCGAGGCATCAGCGCCAATCTTGAACTTGTCCGAGAGTAACGCATTCAAACCCTTCTCGTTCATGACCAGCATGACGAGATCAATCGCTTGACCACCGAGTTGCAAACCCCAGCTCCCTCCCGTAATCGCAACAGGCGCCGGAGCGCTCCACCCCCGTTCGGTCCGGCAAGTGGCGATACCTTTGCCATGGCTGCCGCCGAAACCAACGGCGATTTTGATCATGGAAGGAATAATCACCATACATCGAGCATCGCTTAACACCTTATCGGGAATTGCTTTGTCGGGTGTGCTCATGATCTCGGTCAGCACATCCCGCGCAGCGTACATCCGCTTCACAATGTCAGGTTGGTCATCATCGTTATCCTTGTCGGCAGCCCAAACACAGCTAATCAGGCTGAGAACTGCGGCAATGGCGAGCACCGCGAAGTGCCTTTTGCTTCTCCATTTGTTGGATCTCATCGCAAACCTCATCTGTGCCCCAAGGAGCACCGGGATAAACTTTCTCAGCGGCTATCCTAAGTTGGGTGGGCTCGGTCTACTATCCGGTCCAGGCTGTAGATTGGGAATGGGAGTTCTTTATCCAGCGCGCAAAAACTCCGCATCGACCTGAATGACGCGATTGAGTCCGGGTTACGAACCCGGCGATCGAGGCGAGCGCCAAAACCAGCGTCACCAGGGGGTGGGAACCTCGAACCATAAATCGCCGGCGGCAATTGCAGGCACCGAAACAAAAGGATGGCTTCAGGCAGCTCGGAGGGACACCTTCGATCCTAGGGTTTCCTTGCGCAGTCGGGAGGCAGAGGCTGAGGGGCCTCAGGTGAGCCTCCTGGACCCTGCAGAAAGCGAGTTTCTAAGCGAAAGCAAGTTAGCGCGAGAGCACGCCGGGCATTAGGTCCTCGGGCCGCTCTTGACACCCGAACTCTGGAAGAAGGTTTCAGGTCGGGTCAGGCTCGGCGGATGATGGACACTTCCTCGACCTAAAAGACAGGCAGGCGGTTGGCCACGGTTTGCGGGATGCCTCCCGCAGGTTCAGCGCGCGGTTATGGCTGAGGCCACCCGCCTTCAGAGGAAGTCGTTCGTTAGACAGGAGTGGCGAGCAAACACGAACATTCCGGAGCCACTGGGGGGCAGCGTTGGCCCGCAGGCTCCTGCTGCCAAGGGTCTACGGCGCCTCTTGCTCCGGAGTTGTGCGCCACCTGTGGAGCTGTGTGCTCGAGGTGAACCACCTCGCGTGGTTTTCTCTGCTCGCGAGGCACGGGCCGCGCATCTCTCAGCAGCTCCCGGATTCGCAGCTTGGCTTTGTGCAGCTGCGACTTCGAGTTGCCCACGGAGCACTCCAGCAGTTCCGCGATTTCCTGGTGCTCATAGCCTTCCACTTCATGGAGGAGGAAGATGGTGCGATAGCCATTCGGCAGCTCCCGAATGGCCCGCGCCAGGGCAATGCGGTCGACCGATGCGGTGAGACGATCGTCGGTACTTCCGTGCTCACGCCGCACCGACTTGGCGTCCTGGCTGCAGGGCTCGTCGAGCGAAATCTGGCGCAGAACCCTTTTGCGGAAATGCATCAGGACGGTATTGACTGCGATGCGATAAAGCCAGGTCGAAAGGGCTGAATCGCCGCGGAAGGTTGAGAGTTTGCGAAAGACTTGCAAGAATGCGTCTTGGGTCAGATCTTCGGCTTCTGCCGTGTTGTTGGTCATGCGTAGGCAGACGGAGTAAATTCTGGCTTTATGGGTATGGAATAGGGAAGCGAACGCTTCGGCGTCGCCCTCTTGGGCCCGTCTTACCAAGTCATGGTCAGATGCGAAACGAATGATGGAATCGGCGTCGCGGCTCACTGGCATCTCCTTTCCCAGATCAAGAAGCAGACAGTGTGTCTGTTCTTGTACCTCGAGCGTAGTATCGCGATCGCGAGACACACCATCCGGTGCACGCTGTATGCGCCTCGATACCTTGCTGTACTGCATTGCCTTCCCCGAAGTGTGCAAACAATGACGGCAACTGTGAAAATCCGAATCTGCCACCCTGGATGACGACAAGGGGAAGGCAGCTGCGAACCTGACTCGGGGAAAGCCCCGATGCAGATGGTCTTCCAACCTCTGATTCTCCCCGCGTGCAAATTGCCGGATGGGTTGGCGCGTGCTGGATGGGTTCGAGGTCACGACCAAGCCGCACAGCCTACAGAAAAGTCCGGTGGCAAAGTACAGAGTTGGCAGGATTGCCCGATGCCCGCTCTCAACCTAAGCTCGGAGCCATGCAAGTTGCCCGCTAGATACCTTCCTCTGTGAGCAGGCGCCGAATCCTCAATCCCCGATTGGGACCGGCTCCTGCTTCTCGCCATCCCTTGCATGGCATCAGCATCGCGGAATGCTCGACATCTCGAAAGAACGTGGGCGAGTCAGGCGGGAAGAACAGAAAACCGCTACAGCGGGAACCAAGAACGCTCTTGGCGCGGCTGGTGGAACAGAGATGAGTGAAACGATGCTGGGGAATTCGTCTCTTGCGGCGACTTGCCGTCAAGCGCTGCTATTGCCGAGTTTCTACTCCCGCTTGCACCACGTGCACAATATTATTGCGCACCGCATAGAGCACCAGGTCGCTAACCGAGTGCAGTTGCAACTTGCGCATGATATTGGAGCGATGGGTCTCGGCCGTCTTCACGCTCAAGCCCAAAACAACCGCGACTTCCTTGGTGCTCTTTCCTTCGGCCAGCAGTTGAACGATTTCGCGTTCGCGCGGTGTGAGGCGATTGCGTCCTGTGGTCGCCGGAGCCGGGCCGGCGCCACCCTTGAGGTACCCTTCGAGCACCATGGCCGCGACTTTGGAAGTGAAGTAAGTCTTGTCACGGCGCAGGGCTTCGACCGCCGCCACCAGGTCACGGGCGGCGTCGGATTTCAAGAGAAATCCTCGCGCCCCAGCATTCAAGACATCGCGCACAACTTGGTCGGAATCATGCAGCGTAAGAATCAGCACCTTGGCTTGAGGATTCAGCTTCAGGATTTGGCGGGTAGCCTCGAGCCCGTTCAAACTGGGCATGCCGATGTCGAGAATGACTACCTCAGGTCTCAATTCCCGGGTCTTCTCTACTGCCTCCCGGCCGTCGCCTGCCTCGCCACACACTTCCCAGTTCGGTTGCTGCTGCAACAACGCCACTAAACCTTTACGAACCACCTCGTGGTCGTCGGCCACCAAGATTCGAAAAGTTGCCACAGAACACCTCCGCAAAACCTACCTGGTTTCACAAAAAACTTGCTGAAAGCCCAAGACTTAGAATACGGCGCTTTAGATTTCTATGCACTGCGGTTGCCAAACCGAAAAATGCCGCAAATTCAATCAGGACCCCGTGCTAAGGATGTAATTCTTACTCCCGCTGTTCTCCACCCCACTTAGCAATTGTTGGCTTCCCGCAAAGGCGCGCTGCCCAGTGGCAAGCCATCGAGTTTGGCCGCGTCCACCTCTATAGGCAAGATCCTTAATCCGCTGGCAGGGTCGAGGACCAGACGAAAACTGGCTGCACAATTTAGGCATAACCAGAATTGAGCGGTTTCGGTGCTCGGTTTCTCGTCGAATGGCCCGCTGCTTTCGTCGGTGGCTGAAATGGAAATTGATACCACTTCAAATTGAAACAGCCGCCCTTCAGCGAAGGAGTGCAACGCAGTGCCGCAGCTTGGATTGACGCAATGAGCTAACATCGCCACCTCTGGGCCCAATGCCTCGGCCGTGACCTTACAGTTTTTGCCTTAACCTGCCAATACAGTGTGTACTGTATGTTGTCGCGGCGATCATTTGACTCCCTAACTCGACTCAAGGACAGGCATTTGGCGGTTACCAGCCGTCTTGTTCCTTTGGATGCTTTCTAGCGCATCAAGGCATCGATCAGGAAGTCATGAACGCGGGGACAACCACGGCTGCTGCTCTTCGGCCCTGCAAGCCCTCTCTAGAGAGGCTGCGACGCGCGACGCCAGCTTAACCCATCCTGCGAGCTGTGGAAAAATGCAACCTAGACCGGTTTGGATGCGAAACGGGAGCATTCTCTGCCAGCGGCGAACGATTGCCGCAAGCCATGTAATGATTTGTAACAAACTCCTTCCCGGTCAGCGGAAGGTGGCGATCAAGCGCGGCCTCGCAACCAGGGGGTTGAGCCTGCTATCCCTGTGCACGCATCCGCGGTGTGCGCATTGACAATTTTTCTTGCGGATTTTACTGTCGAGCCTGGCTGGAATGGACATCATCAAAGCAACCCAGGACTTCGAACAATGGATGAGTCGCTGCACCACCTTGGTAAGATCCGATCTGCATCTCAAACATCAACGCATGGCGGAATCGGCGTTTTTCTTCTTTCGGGCCACCTTTTATCGCTGGATGCAGCTTTGGCCAACGATGGGTCAAGATTTGTCGAAAGCGCCGAGGGTCCTCGCGGTTGGTGATCTCCACATCGAGAATTTCGGGACCTGGCGCGACATGGAAGGACGTCTCGCCTGGGGCGTTAACGATTTTGACGAAGCCGCGGTCCTGCCCTACACAATCGATCTGGTTCGTCTGGCAACCAGCGCCGTGCTGGCAGCCGAAGAAGGGCACCTCTCCCTGAAAACCAAAGAGGCGTGTGACGCGATTCTCCGCGGGTATCGGGAAGCGATCATCGACGGTGGACGTCCGTTTGTGCTCGAAGAAGAAAACACCTGGCTTCGCAAGATCGCGGTCAACAAGTTGCGCGACCCAGTCCATTTTTGGAAAAGGTTTGGCAACCTGCCGAAATTGAACGGCCGCATTCCTCCCGCCGCCAAGCAGGCTCTCGAGTGCCTCTGGCCGGAACCCGGTCTCGCCTACAAGGTTTTCCGCCGCGTGGCTGGTTTGGGGAGTCTGGGGCATGCTCGCTTGGTGGCCGTGGCAGAGTTGCGAGGTGGCTGGATCGCTCGTGAAGCCAAAGCCCTGCTGCCCTCGGCCCTCTATTGGGCCACCCAAAAGAAAGCTCCCGCCAAACTGTTCTATGAGGCGATCATCACTTCCGCGGTTCGCTGTCCCGATCCTTATGTACGGTTGTGCGGAAATTGGATTGTCCGCCGTTTATCACCGCACTGCTGCCGCATTGAGTTGAACGTACTACCTCGCGATCGAGACGAACTGCGACTGCTCCACGCCATGGGTCGGGAGACTGCGAATATCCACCTGGGCAGCCAGAATCAATGCAAGCAGATTCGCCGGCACCTTGATCAGAGACGGCCAAACTTCCTGGCCTCGGCGGTCAAGGACATGGCAGAAGCCATGCGCAAGGACTGGCACGCGTGGCAAGATGCACGGGCCTAACCCTGGCCGGGAGCGAAGACCAACGGGGCAAAAGAAGTGCGCCTGAACCATCTTGCAAATGCTGAAGTTACGGGCCTGCCCCGCCCGGCTGCACCCGTCCCAGCCTTGCTGGATCCACGCCGCCCTGCTGGCCGAGCGCCTAGCCAGCCGAAGGTGGCAAACGCTATCATCAGCCCACATGCCCAAGACGGTCCTCATGT
>JASHSL010000251.1 GCA_030040855.1 Terriglobales bacterium | reverse complement strand
CGTGATGTCAAGCAGCTTGTGTAAAAACCCTGAGGGTGCGGTTTTTCCACTCCAGGTTGAATTTCTGGAAGATGGAATAAATGATCCGGTCCACACTTCTCACATTCACGAAACAAACCATTGGCCTGGTCCTCCTGCGTACTTCGACAAAACATCGCTCAATGATGTTGGTAGTGCGCAATTTACGCCACAGATGCTGGGGAAGGGCAAAGAACGAAAGTAGTTGCGGTAAATCTCGCTCCAATTGCTTTACCATGCTGCCGTACTCTCGTTTCCAGCGTGCCCGGAAGTCGCGAAAGGCAGTTTTCGCTTGAGCGCGGCTTTCCGCCAAATAGATGGCCTGCGCATCGGCTTTCACCGCATCGCGGTTGCGGCGGCGAACCTTTTCCAATAGGTTGCGCATTTTATGGACCCAGCATCGTTGATGAGCCACGCGCGGGTACACGGTTTGGATCGCGGCCGCCAAGCCAGCACAGCCATCGGTCACAATCAGCTGCAAACACTTTCCCTCCAGCCCACGACGGTAGAGGTCATTCAGCAAACCCTCCCAATCGGCCTGGCTCTCGCCCTGGCTGCGCATAAATGCCAGCAACTGCCGGCGCCCATCTTTCTTCACTCCGTAGGCCACCAGCATCTGCACCCGTTTCCGTCCGCTCGGCCGGCGCACCCGCAAACTCACCCCATCCAGAAAGAGGTAAGCCCAGCCATCCTCCAGTCGCGCTTGGTGGAACTGCTGCACCAGTTCGTCCAGATCGCGCGTGATCCGAGAGACCGTTTGGGCGCTGACCACTTCTCCGGTCAGAGTGGCTACCACTCGTCCCACTTGCCGCGTGCTGATACCCCGCAAGAAAGCTTCCCGAATCAACAGCGAAACTTCTTCCGCCCGGCGCTGAAACTTTTTCAGCACCTCCGGCAAAAAGCCCTTCTTGCGGCTGCGGGCAATCCGTAAGCGCAGCGTGCCAAAGCGGGTCACAAAATCCCGCTCGTAGTACCCATTGCGATAATCCTTGCGCTTCTCCGCCCGACTGTAGCGCGCACTCACCATGTATAGATCGCGCTGTCGCTCTGACAGTAGCTCGAACAACCTCTTGGCTGCCTTCTGCACTTGCCCCTGCATGTCGCCCCAGAAGCTCTCTTTCAGATCTTGCACAAAATGTTGGAAATGCTCGGTGATCGGTGTTACTTTTCCCATTGGGTGTAAGGCTCCTTTCCTAAGGATTTGGTTTTCGCTGATCAGGCAAAAACCAACTTACACCCTCTTGGCTTTTACACACGCGAATTTACGTCACCAAGTGGCAGGCAGGCCGAGATTCGAACTCGGATCTGCGCCTTCGGACGGCGCCGTGTTCATCCTTTACACCACCCGCCCATTGGAACTCGCGCCGGGAATCCAACCCGGATCTCTTCGTTAGGACCGAAGCGTCATCATGCGTTAGACCACGCGAGCCTAACTGAATCTGGAAGGGATGCAGAGAATTGAACTCTGATCTCAAGGTTCGTAGCCTTGCGCCCTCATCCGTTGGACCACATCCCTAGTTGTTGGAAGGCGCTGCCGGACTCGAACCGGCATTCAGAGCTTAGAAGGCTCTGTCTTGATCCTGTTGAATGAAGCGCCCTCGTTCACAAGCTCGGTGCGGGATGCAGGAATCGAACCTGCTTCGTCTCGCTTAAAAGGCGAGTGCATAGCCGCATCTGCCAATCCCGCGAAATCTGGTGGGTGACGCTGGAATCGAACCAGCCTGGTCTCGCTTAAGAGGCGAGTGCATCAGCCATCTCTGCCAGTCACCCGTGCTCAATACAGAACTGGTGCAGGATGTTGGAATCGAACCAACACCTCGCGATTATCGATCGCGGGCTCGACCTTCGAGCTAATCCTGCCTGGTGCGCCGTTCGGGAGTTGAACCCGCATCTGTTGGGTGTAGGCCAACTGTTCTCGTCCGTTGAACTACCGGCGCAAAGCTCTGGGTGGAGGGTGCAGGAGTCGAACCTGCCTAGCCGCGCTAATCTGGCGCCGAAGTGGGTATAAGCCACTGCCCCTCCCGGAGGCCCCTCCATTGGTGGCTCGCGATGGATTCGAACCATCCACGACGGCTTTATGGGAGCCGCGTTCTTCCTACTGAACTAGCGAGCCGCTTCCTAAATCTGGCTGGCCGGGCAGGATTCGAACCTGCGCATGGCGTGAGTAACAGTCACGTGCCTTTCCAGCTTGGCTACCGGCCAAAAACATCCGCAAAAACCAAAAGGCCCCGACTTTTGGTCGGAGCCTTCGAGAATTTGAATCTGAACTTGTTGGTGCTACGGACAGACCAATCCCGAAGGCCGAACGCGATTGACGCGCCGTCTCATCATGGATTTGGTTCGTATCGTCATCTTCGGGATTGAGTATAACACGGCTTTACCCGAAACACGGAGTTGCGAACTGCAAATCTCGTTCATTACGTCTTCGACGGCAGCAGTGCGTTGGCTGGAGTTCACAAAACAGATGATTGCCGAACTCCGATTTTGGCGCCGATCGAGGCTTGAGAGTCCGGCACTTGCGAATAGTGGTTTCCAGCAGGTTTTCTGAACCCCAGAAGTGCCGATTCCTAGAGCGTGTTTCAAATATTAAACTATCTTGGTTCGCCGCACCGCTGAGACTCTGATTTCAAGGTACTTACAGGGATCCCAGCGGGTTTTTGAAACACGCTCTAGTTAGATCGCGGTAGGGACACCGGTTACCCTGCCCCCCGCAGTCGGGTGGGAACGAGGCGCGGTTCGGGCTTCGAATGATGCCGACGTTTCCTCGCTCCCCCCTATCATTCCGTACGGTGGGTTTTCCCCAGTACGGCTGGAAGGCTGGCCTATCAGACAGGGTCTTCCCTATATATCGACCGCTTAAGCCTGCTCCCGGCATACGACGGCCGATGCATGGTTTACCTCCGTCCTTCGCGCACCGCCGAGTTAGCATCGCGAGTCCCGCTCTGTGTCGGGCCGACGACTCGTTGATGCGCCGCCTTGGAGTGGGGTTAGACTCCGCCCCAGGGACCCTCGCTCCGCTCCGGGTTATTCTGTCCCGGTGCCTCATCGCTTATCGGTCCCATCCGACCCACTCGCCGGCACATCGCGATTTCGCCGTCTATGCGACTTATACGCGATGCCTTCGCTGTGCGGGAGCGCCTAGGCGACCCGCGCGTCTCGGCTGCCTAGAGACTTTGTCAGATCAAGTGTGAGTTAGAACATCTCAACAGCGGCGAAAGTTCACCGCGGAGCTTCATAAAATTCGATGCCTTTCGCGAGGGTCACCAGATATCTTTGTGTTCAAAAGTCACGGAAACTCCCAGTTGGATCACTGCGCCTTCTCCTTCGCCATATCCGTCGAGAAGGGCTTATCCGTGCGCACGGGAATCGGTTGTTCCGGTGCATATCCATCCTTGGTAAATTGGATGCGAACCGTAGGTGGCACCGGGCCGGGAAGCAGCACCACATAATGGCCTTGCGCATCCGTCTCTGCTGTTCGGGTGACACTGTGGTTGAGCGTCTCGACCGTGACATGAACTCCTTCGATGGGTAGTGCGGTCGTACGATCCTTGACATCGCCACGCATTTCCCACGCCCGGAAGTGATAGAAAAATCCGGCCACAACGAGCAGGACCACAGAAGCTAACAGCAACCAGCGTCTGTAGGCAAGGGGCCATCCCAGTTGTTTACCGATTTGGCCTGCCACTTCAGCGGCTTGGCGTGATTGCGTCCAATTGCTCTCGTGCAGAGGGGGCAATTCGGTGTCGTCAAGCCGCCAGGTCGGGACGGGCTTCGCAAGTCCTTGGGCGGCCGAGTACTCGAAGTGCACGTAATCCGAAGCCTTAGCTGCTGCCGACCAGCACAATACCACAACACGTGAACCGCTCAACGCCCGTTTGAGTCGCTTTTTCCATTCGTCACCTACTTTGATCTCTTCCTGGTCAAGGAAAATGCGGTATCCACGACGCCGGAGTTCCTCCACCAGCGGACCCACACGTTCGGCGTCCACTCTGGAGTAGCTGACAAAAACGTCGTAGCGGTTCCAGATCATGTCTCAGTTTTTCATGGCTTCGGACAGCTTCTTGGCAGCGTCTGCCAACTCTGCACCATCGCCCTTTTCCAGACTCTTGAATAGCTTGATCCAGGACTCACGGCCAAGGGCAAATGCCGGTTGCCCGGAAACAAACTGCACGTCGCCCGCTGTTATCCAACCCGCTTCCTTCAGGCTCGTGCCCTTGTGCGAAAATTCCTCGGCGCTTGCTCGCGCAGCATCCTTCTTCCCCGCTCCCCACTGGCACGCTATTCGCAGCACGTCACGCCCGAACACCCGATTCGGGTCAATCTCGCTGTCCTTCACCAGTGCGATCTGCTCCAAGCATTCATCAAAGTGGGCAACGGTAAAGCTGCTTTCCGCAAAGCCAAGATGAGCCGTGGGCGAAGGGCTCAATTGGAGGCCCTTCTGACTCAGGACGTAAGCTCGTGCAAAGTCGAACAGCCGCTCGTGGTAAAGGGATCTGGCACTCTGCAGGGTTGCAACTCGGTTGGGGAAAGTGCCCAGCAATTCTTCATAAACCTTGGCACCGCCAGTGTAGTCTCCCTGCTTCATGAGCACGATCGCGAGGTTGTTCTGCGTCGCGGCCCAGTCTTGGGGGAGAGCCTCTCGGGTGCGAACCC
>JASHSL010000002.1 GCA_030040855.1 Terriglobales bacterium | reverse complement strand
ATTCAGGGCATCTCCCAGGCTCCCGAATCCATTTCCTTTGCCGCCATGGCCGGGAAACAACAGGAGCTCGCCTCGGTCATTCTTAAGGACCCCTCGGTCAAGAGCCTGTCGTCGTTCATCGGCGCCGATGGCACCAACACCACCCTCAACAGCGGGCGCATGGCGATCAATCTCAAGCCCATCGAGCAGCGCGATTTGAGCGCCTCGGATGTGATTCGGCGGCTGGAGGATAAGCTCGATCATGTACGCGGCATTCGCCTGTACATGCAGCCGGTGCAGGACATCACCGTGGATGACCGGGTAACCCGCACGCAATATCAGTACACGCTCGAGGATCCGGACATCAACGAACTCAACACCTGGGTGGCCAAGTTCGTCGACGAGCTCAAGCAGGTGCCCAGTTTGGAAGACGTGGCCACCGATCAGCAGACCCGGGGGCAGGGGATCGCGCTCGACATCGATCGCGTCACCGCCTCGCGCTTGGGAATTGCTCCGTCGACCATCGACAACACGCTGTACGACGCCTACGGGCAACGGCAAATCAATACCCTGTACACGCAACTGAATCAGTATCACGTGATCCTCGAAACCCAGCCCGAATGGCAGCAGGATCCGGGCAAGCTGAGCTCCCTCTATTTGCAGTCGAATGCCTCGGCGGGCACAAGCGGCGCCGCGGCCTCCACCTCCTTCTCCGCCTCCGGTTCGAGCTCGGCCGGTTCCAATGCGACCACCACTTCGGTGCTCTACACGCCCGCGGCCGCGACCCTGCAGCCGGCGGAGACGGTGATTACCGCGGCCAACAGCTCGAGCCCGAGCTCTTCCCTCAACGCAGGCGTGTTTAGCGGAACCACCCCCAACACCACGGTGGCGGCAACCGGCGCGAACGCCGTCCCGCTCAGCACATTCGTCCACGTATCGAACACGAGGGAGGCTCTCTCCATCAATCATCAGGGACAGTTTCCCTGCGTCACCGTGTCGTTCAATCTGGCTCCGAAGGCTGCCCTAGGCACGGCCATCCGCGATATCAACCGCATCGCCAAGAACATCGGCTTCCCCGCCAGCCTGCAGGCCCAGTTTCAAGGAACCGCGGCTTCGTTTGAAAACTCGCTCGCGAACGAGGCCTTACTGATCCTGGCGGCGCTGGTCACCGTCTATATCGTGCTGGGCGTGCTCTATGAGAGTTTCATCCACCCGGTCACGATTCTTTCCACCTTGCCGTCCGCCGGAGTGGGCGCGCTGTTGTCGCTCATGCTCTTCGGCCAGGACCTGAGCGTGGTGGCCATCATCGGCATCATTCTTTTGATCGGGATCGTGAAAAAGAACGGCATTATGATCGTCGATTTCGCGCTCGAAGCCGAGCGCGAGCGGGGCAAAAACTCGACCGAGGCCATCTACGAGGCCAGCCTGCTGCGCTTCCGCCCCATCATGATGACCACCATGGCGGCGCTGCTCGGCGGCATTCCGCTCGCCCTGGGGCGCGGATACGGCTCGGAGTTGCGTCGCCCGCTGGGCATCTCCATGATCGGGGGTCTGCTCGTGAGTCAGGTGCTCACGCTCTACACCACTCCGGTGATTTACATCTTTTTTGACCGTTTGGGGCAGCGTTTCCGCCGTCGCGGCGAGGTAAACGGGCCGCAACTAGCGCCAGAGAAAGCATGAACCCGTCGGCAACATTCATCCGCCGGCCCGTGGCCACGACGCTGCTCACCCTGGCCGTGGCGCTGGCGGGTGCGATTGGCTTTACCGTGCTGCCGGTCTCCCCCCTGCCCCAGGTCGACTTTCCAACCATCTCCGTATCGGCCAGCCTGCCCGGCGCCAGCGCTGAGATCATGGCGTCCTCGGTGGCCACCCCGCTCGAACGGCAATTCGGGCACATTGCCGGCATTACGGAGATGACCTCCTCGAGTTCGCTGGGCAGTACCTCGGTGACGCTGCAGTTTGACCTGTCGCGGGATATCGACGGCGCGGCCCGCGACGTCGAAGCGGCGATCAATGCGGCGCGCACGTATCTTCCCGCCAACCTGCCCGCCAACCCGACCTACCGGAAAGTGAACCCGGCCGACGCCCCCATCATGATCCTGGGGCTCACCTCGAACAAATATCCGACTCCCAAGCTCTATGATGAAGCTTCCACGGTCATCGAGCAGAAGCTTTCGCAAATTCAAGGCGTAGGCCAGGTGGTGGTCGGGGGCGGCGCCTTGCCCTCGGTGCGTGTCGAAGTGAATCCCACCAAGCTGGAGAGCCGGGGGTTAAGCTTGAGCGACATCCGGTCGGTGCTCAGCCTCGAAAACTCCGCTATGCCGCGCGGGCGTCTGTCGAACGGCGCGACGACCGCCGACATCATCACCAACGGTCAGATTTCAGACGCCGAACAATATAAGCCGCTCGTCATCGGCTACAACAACGGTGAGGCGGTGCACCTCTCCGACGTAGCCGAGGTCGTCAACTCCACCCAGAATCTGCGCACTGCGGGATATCTCAACGGGGTTCCGTCGATCACGGTCATCATCTTTCGCCAGCCCGGAGCCAACATCATCCAGACCGTGGATCGGATTCGTTCCCAGTTGCCGTTCCTTGAGGCCATCCTGCCGCAGGGCATCAAGGCGACCATCGTGCTCGATCGCACCACCACGATTCGCGCCTCGGTCGCCGACGTCGAACGCACCCTGCTGATTTCCGTGGCTCTGGTGGTTCTCGTGGTCTTCGTTTTTCTGCGCAACCCGCGCGCCACCCTGATTCCGAGCGTCGCCGTGCCGGTCTCGCTCGTCGGCACCTTCGCCATCATGTATCTGGTCGGTTTCAGCCTGGATAATTTGTCGCTCATGGCCCTCACCATATCGACCGGCTTCGTCATCGACGATGCCATCGTGGTCATGGAAAACATCTCCCGCTACCTGGAGCAGGGAATCCGGCCGCTAGAGGCGGCTCTCAAAGGCGCCCAAGAGATCGGGTTCACGGTTTTTTCCATCAGCATCTCGCTGGTCGCCGTGTTCATCCCAATTCTGCTGATGGCGGGCATCGTCGGACGGCTCTTCCGCGAATTTGCCGTGACCCTGGCCACGGCCATCTTGGTGTCGATGGTGATCTCGCTGACGACGACTCCCACCATGTGCGCCCATCTGCTCAAGGCGGAGGAGCCGGAAAAGCGCGGCCGTTTCTACCGTTGGAGCGAGAAGTTTTTTGCCGGCATGCTCTGGGTCTATCGCCAGTCGCTCGAGTGGGTGCTCGCCAATCCCGGATTCACCCTGGCCATCCTGCTGCTGACGATCGCCCTGAACTTCGTTTTGATCGTGCGGATTCCAAAGGGATTTTTCCCGCAACAGGATACCGGAGCTCTGGTCGGCGGAGTGCAGGGACCGCAGGATGCTTCCTTCCCCTTTATGAATTACTCCATTTTGCAATTGGTGGACGTCATCAAGGCGGATCCTGCGGTGGCCAATGTCAATGCCTACACCGGCGGAAATGGCGCCAGCAATGGAGGGTTTATCTATATCGCGCTCAAGCCGCTCGCGGAGCGCAAGGTGGGCGCGGCCGACATCATCAACCGCTTGCGTCCGAAACTCAATCGTCTTCCCGTGGCTTCGGCCTTTCTGCAAGCCGTGCAGGATCTGCGCATCGGGGGCCGCTCGAGCAACGCGCTCTATCAGTACACCATGCAGTCGGACAACATCGCGGATCTGGTGCACTGGGGACCGCTGCTGCTCAGCCACATGAAGACCCTCCCCGGCCTCGCGGATGTCAACAGCGATCAGCAAAATGGCGGCCTGCAGCAGTTGCTGACCTATGACCGAGTCACGGCGGCGCGCCTGGGCCAGACGGCGAGTTCGCTCGACACCGCGCTCTATTCGGCGTTCGGCCAGGCGGAAGTTTCTGTCATCTACTCCACCATGAACCAATACTACGTGGTGCTCGAAGTTGCCCCCCAATACTGGCAGTCGCCCCAGGATCTCAACTACGTCTACATCAAGAGCAACGGCAACCTGAACAACGCCGTCGCCATGACGCCGATCTCGACCCTGGTGCAGGCGCAAACCAACACCACGGCGTTGCAGGTGAATCATACCGGGCTGTTTCCCTCCGTGACGGTGTCCTTCAATCTCGCGCCCAATGTCTCTTTGAGCCAGGCTACCCGGGAGATTCAGCAACTCGAGCAGCGCTTGGGCACACCCTCGACCATCCAGGGTTTCTTCTCCGGAACCCTGGAGGCTTACCAGCAATCCCTTTCGACCGAACCCATCCTGGTCACGACCGCCTTGCTCGCGGTCTATATCGTGCTCGGCATCCTGTACGAAAGTTTCCTGCATCCGCTGACCATCATTTCCACCCTGCCTTCGGCGAGCGTCGGCGCCATGCTCGCGCTCATGCTTTTCCACATGGATCTCAACGTGATTTCGATCATTGGAATCGTGCTGCTCATCGGGATCGTCAAAAAGAACGCCATCATGATGATTGATTTCGCGCTCATGGCGGAGCGCGAGGAAGGCAAGAACACCAGGGATTCCATCTTTGAGGCCTGCATGCTGCGTTTCCGCCCCATTCTGATGACCACCATGGCGGCGTTGTTCGGAGCGCTTCCTCTGGCCTTCGGCACGGGAACCGGTTCGGAGCTGCGCCGGCCGCTCGGGATCACCATTGTGGGTGGTTTGCTCTTGAGCCAACTGATCACCCTGTATACGACTCCGGTCGTGTACCTCACGCTCGATCGCCTGCGGCTGCGCGCCACCGAGCGGCCGCGCCCCTCGCCCGCCGGCGCCGGCAACGGGTTCGCGGAGGAACCATGAAGACAACGGTAGAGCGCCCCACGGGAATTCGCCGCCCTCCGCTCGTGTGCCTGCTGACGGCGGTGGGAGCGATGGCGGCCTGCACGGTCGGGCCCAAGTACCACCCGCCGACCACGCCCGCGCCTGCGGTCCCCAACTACAAGGAATCCACGGTCAACTTCCAATCCACCGAGGGCTGGAAGGTTGCCAGCCCGCAAGAGGCCATGCTGCGCGGCCAATGGTGGGAGATCTTCAAGGATCCGGAGTTGAATGCGCTCGAAGAACAACTCAACATCAATAATCAAAATATCAAGGAATATTTTGAGAATCTCATGGAGGCGCGCGCGGAAATCCACGAGGCGCGAGCCCCATATTGGCCGACGGTGACGGCGAATCCCTCCTGGCAGCGTGCGCGAGCCTCGGGCACCCTGGTCAACACCTACAACACCAACGCCCCGAGCTCACGCACAAGCAATAGTGCCACCGGCCAGGCCGCCAGCTCCGGCCAGCAGACCACCATCTGGTCCTTCCCGATCGATGTTTCCTGGGTGCCCGATCTTTGGGGAAAGATTCGCAACGAAGTGCGCCAGGCCCAATTTGGCGCCCAGGTGAGCGCGGCCGACCTCGAGAATGAGCGGCTCACGGAACAGGCCAGCTTGGGGCAATACTATTTTGAGATCCGCGGACAGGACGCCTTGCAGAAGGTTCTCGACCAAACCGTCGAAGCCGACCAGAAAGCCTTGGAGCTGACGCGGGCTGCCTATGATTCCGGTGTGGATGACTACGTCGCGGTGGTCGAAGCCCAATCCACGCTCGAGAGCGCACAATCCCAAGCCATCAACCTCAAGATCGCGCGTGCACAGTACGAGCACGCCATGGCCACGTTGACCGGTAAGATCGCATCCGAGTTTTCGATCCCGGTGCGTCCGGAGCTGACGCCTCCGCCGCCGATTCCCGTGGGCGTGCCTTCGGAATTGCTCGAGCGGCGGCCTGACATTGCCGCGGCGGAGCGTACGCTGGCGCAGGCCAACGCCGTGATCGGGATCGGCTACGGCGCCTTTTTCCCCAGCCTCACGCTCTCCGCCGCCGGGGGCCTCGAAAGCTCCAAGTTCAAGAATTGGTTCACCTGGCCGAGCCGTTTCTGGTCGATCGGTCCCACCCTCTCCGAGACCATTTTCAACGGCGGTTTATATCGTGCCGAGTTGCAACAATACACCGCCACCTACAACGCCGATCTGGCCGCCTACCGTCAGACCGTGCTCACCGCCTTCCAGCAGGTGGAGGATTACCTGGCGGCCGTGCGCCTCTACTCGCAACAAATCGAACGACAGCAGGCCGCCGTCAATCACGCGCAGCAATTTCTCACCCTGGAGCTGGGACGTTATGAGACTGGAATTGACCCCTACATCGACGTGCTGACGGCGCAAACGACGCTGCTCGCCGATCAGCAAACTCTGGTCACGATCCAGGTCGGGGAAATGACCTCAGCCGTCTCCCTCATCGAAGCTCTCGGCGGGGGATGGGATCAGTCCCAGTTGCCCACGCCAGGCCAGTTGACGAAAAAGGCGCCGCCGGCCGATACGGCTCAGCAGCGGTGAAAACCGCTCGATCAACTCTCCGAGCGTTCGGAAGCCGTCGTGCGCGGACCTTCGTTGATCGCCTCCGGGTTGTCCCGCCGCCCCGGCCTTCCCAGGGTCTAAGCTGGCAGTTACACCAAAGTTTCGGCCGATCTTGTGCCATTACACAACTTTACGTCGCTATCGAACTTTACGCTCTACAATAATTCTCTATACGACACCGATGGCAAATCATCATCTAAGTAGTCTAGCTACCCGAGTTGTAGCGTGGACCGTCTGTTCCTAAAGGTCGCCTCTCCTATCGTTGGTGGCAGCAGGGCCAAGCAAGGGCAAACTGAACTCTCGATCCATGGGCGAGCGGGCATGAAAAATCTTAGTCTGTTGATCGGTCTGATTCTCATCTTCATCGCGAGCAGTGTAGTTGCCCAAACCGCAGCACCCGGCACCGTGCGCGGACAAGTGACGGACCCGACAGGGGCGGTGATTTCCGGGGCGACCGTTACCGTGCAGCCGCCGAACGGAACCCCGGTAACTGCCCAAACCAACGGCCAAGGATCGTATGAACTGAAGGGCCTGACACCAGGAACCTACAGCCTCAGCGCCACCGCCCCCGGATTTGCATCTTCCCCCGCCCAGAACATCTCGATTGCCGCCGGTCAGGTCCAGCAGCTCAACATCAAGTTGGACATCAAGGTGGAACAAGAGAAGGTGACGGTCGAGGAGCAGGGCACCACCATCAACGTTGCCCCGGAAAATAACGCCAGCGCGATCGTCCTCAAGGGCGAGGACCTCGAAGCTCTCTCCGACGACCCCGACGAGCTGCAGTCGGAACTCGAGGCGTTGGCGGGCCCCTCGGCCGGGCCGAACGGAGGCCAGATTTACATTGACGGCTTTACCGGAGGGCAGATTCCACCCAAGGCCTCGATTCGTGAGATCCGCATCAATCAGAATCCGTTTTCGGCGGAATATGACAAGCTCGGCTACGGACGGATCGAGATTTTCACCAAACCGGGCACCAACCAGTTCCACGGGCAAGCCTTCGTGAACGGCAACGATTCCGCGTTTAACGCGTTATGGAGCCCGGTCGAGATTGAACAGCCGCCCTACCATTCCGAACTTTTCAACGGCCAGTTCAGCGGTCCGATCAACAAAAACGCCTCCTTCTTTTTCAACCTCGAGCGCCGCGATATCAACAGCATCAACATCGTGGATGCGACCGTCCTCGACCCGGATTTCAGCCCCACTACCTTCACCCAGGCGATTGCGAACCCTTCGTCGCGGACCAATGTCACACCCCGGGTCGACTTTCAATTGAGTCCGAACAACACTTTGATGGTTCGCTACCAATTCACGCGCAACAGTGAAACCAACCAGGGAATCGGACAGTTTTCTCTTTATCCGTCGCAGGGCTACAACCTCAGCGATACCGAGCAGACGGTTCAGATCAGCGACACCCAGATCATCAACGCCAACGTGGTGAATGAGACGCGCTTCCAGTACATTCGCGACAGCAACAATCAGTCGCCGCTGGT
>JASHSL010000024.1 GCA_030040855.1 Terriglobales bacterium | reverse complement strand
AAGAAGTGGCTCGACGAAGACGTCGTCTACATCATTACCGACGAAGAGCGGAAAGCCTTTCGCCAGCTCTCGAACGACGAGGAGCGCGACCAGTTCATTGAGGCGTTTTGGCAACGCCGCAATCCGGTTCCAGACAGCGAGGAGAACGAATACAAGGAAGAGCATTATCGCCGGATCGAGTATGCTAACGAGCACTTTGCCGCCGGCGTTCCGGGCTGGAGGACGGATCGTGGTCGAATCTACATCATGTACGGGGCGCCCGACGAGATTGACTCGCACCCCTCCGGCGGAACTTACGAGCGTCCGATGGAGGAAGGCGGCGGTGAAACCTCGACCTTTCCCTTCGAAGACTGGCGCTACCGCTACCTCGAAGGAATCGGACAAGAAGTCATCATTGAGTTTGTCGACACTTGCATGTGTGGCGAATACCACATGACCATTGACCGCTCGGAGAAGGACGCGTTGCTCTACACTCCGAACGCCGGCCTTACCTTGTACGAGCAGATGGGCATGGCCAGCAAGACGCAGCGATTCCAGGGGAGCGGTTTAGAGCGACTGGGATTAGGTCCCATGAGCTCGAGCGAGTCGGCGAAAGAGTTTGACCGCCTGGAGCAGTATGCCAAGTTGAATGCGCCCCCGCCGGTGAAGTTTAAAGACCTTGAAGAAGTGGTCAGCCACAAAATCAGCTATAATCTCATGCCGTTCGACGTACTGACCGACTTCGTAAGGGTAACGAGCGATACGGTGCTCGTGCCGGTCACCATCCAGATGAAGAATCGCGATATCACCTTTCAGAACAAGGACGGTGTGGAGCGAGGAACGGTCGACATCTTCATGCGCGTTACCACCTTGACCGGAAGAATCGCCCAAACATGGGAAGACCCGGTGCAGGCGGATATTCCCGCGGAGTTACTGGCCCGGGCCGCGGAGAATGCGCAGATCTATTGGAAGGCGTTTCCCTTGCGGCCGGGGCGGTATCGATTCGATATCGTGGTCAAGGATGTAAACGGAGATCGTAAGGGAACCTGGAGCCGGGGCATCGTGGTGCCCGACTACACCGATGACAAGCTGGAAACCTCGTCCTTGATTGTTGCCGATCAGATGGAGCCGGTCGCGTCGAAGAACGTGGGGACCGGAATGTTCGTGATCGGTGCAACCAAAGTTCGACCGCGGGTTCCCCCCTCGGATGGAAAGCCGGCGACCTTCCGGCGCGATCAGAAGCTGAATTTCTGGATGCAGGTCTATAATCTCACGGTGGATGAGAAAACCCACCGGCCGTCCGCCACGGTCGAATACGACCTGGTGAACACGGCTACGAACAAGCCGATCATTCACACCGTGGAGTCGACGGACACAATGGGCAATATCGGCGACCAGATCACCCTACAGAAGACGCTTTCGGCCGCCAAACTTGAACCCGGCGTGTACCGCCTCCAGATCAAGGTGAATGACAACCTCTCCAAGCAGACGGTGGATCCCACGGCAACCTTTGCCGTCGAATAACTGCTTGCTTGGCTTTGCCAGTTGGTAGGTAGATGTCTTCCAGGCTGCGTTTCTTGGCGATCGTGTTGGCTTTGGCGCCTCCGGCATGGTCCGACGGGCGCACCGGCACCATTTCAGGATTCGTGCGCAACGCCGAGGGTACGCCGCAAGTGGGCGCCGTGGTTGAGATTTTAAGCACGGTTCCCCTGCAATCGGTCGCCGCTTTCACCGACGAACACGGCTTCTTTTCCGCCAAGGGGCTGATTGCCGGCAGTTACGACATCCGAGTGTCCGCGGCTTCCTACTTGCCTGCCTTCCGCGATGGCGTGGGACTGCGCCCCGGCGGCAAGGTGTGGTTGAACCTTACCCTGAACACCCTCTTTGACGCCATCAAAGTAGTGCCGGCGCGTAGTCCGGCGGAACAAGAGGACTGGAAATGGGTGCTGCGTTCGGCCTCGAATCGGCCTATTTTGCGTGCCCTTCCCGATCCCCCAGGCAAGACGGTGGCCGAGGATGCTTCGAAGAATCACGAATTGAAGGGCACGGTGTCGTTTGTGGCCGGTTCGGCGTCCGAAGGGTTCGGCAGCGCTTCGGATATGAACACCGGTTTCTCGGTCGAGCGCGCGATCTTCGCCTCGGACAGGATTGGCCTTTGGGGCAGTATCGGCTATGGCAACCTAGCGCCGGCCTCGGTGGTGCGCGCCTCTTTCAGCCACGAGATGGCAGACGGTTCGGAACCAGAGGTCGCTTTCACCATGCGCAACCTGCCGGCTTCGATTCCCCTGCCCAATGCTTCCCTCGAAGCGCTGGCGATGACCACCTCGGACACGCTTCGCTTTGACCAGGGGGTTGAGCTTAGCTTCGGCAGCGAGTTTGAGACCATTCAGTTTTTAGGGCGCGTCAGCGCAATTCGCCCGTTTGGCACCGCCGACGTGCATCTTTCTCCAAACACGGTTCTCGAATACCTCTATAGCTCCTCGGAACCTGAAAACCAGATGGAGCAGGGCTTCGAAGCTGCCCCCGCCGGTTTGAGCGACACCCAGCCGCGGGTCAGCATAGTCAATTACGGCGCGGCGCTCGAACATGCCCACCACCAAGAGCTTTCCCTTTCCCGCCGGGTGGGCGCGACCAACCTGCAGCTGGCTGCTTTCTGCGATCGGGTGACCGACCCTGCGCTCACCGGGGTAGGCGAACTGTCGATGGATCGTGGCATGGTTCTGCCGGATATTTATTCCGGCACGTTTACCTATCAGGGAAGTCTTCTGAAAACCTCAGGACTGCGGGTGGTGATGCAGCGAAAGCTCACGAGCGAGATCACCGGAACCCTGGATTTCGACTACGGTGGCGCGCTCAACCTGGATAATCCCAGCGCCACGCTCGACAACGCTCGGCAATCGATGAGCACGCGCTACCACTCGAGCGCAGCGGAAAAAGTCAGCGGCGTGCTGCCCAAGACCCGGACGCGTTGGGTAGCGTCCTACCGCTGGATCGATGGCCGCGTGCTCACCCCGGTCGATATGTTTAATGCCTCGCCGGGCCAGGCAGGACCCTATCTGAACATCTACGTTCGCCAGCCTGTGCCTTTGATCTTCGCGGGACACGTGGAAGCGCTGATCGATCTGCGCAATCTTATCGCGCAGGGCTATGTGCCGGTTCTTGGCCAGGACGGCCATACCGTGTATCTGGTGCAGTCGGCGCGGGCAGTCCGCGGCGGCCTGAACTTTACCTTCTAACCTGCCTTTCGAAGACCCCGTCCGATGGTAGAGAGTGGGCATCTTCCCGCCAAGCTATGGCGGTTCGGTGGCTGGAACCCTCCCCTCAAATTCCCCCGAATCCGGTCATCGGTCTGCCCCCCTGGGGCCTCGGCCAGCCCTTTTGCGGGCCCCGCAAGGCGGCCCCTGGGACGCGTAGGGTCTTCGATCCAGCCAACTTGGGCCACGAGGTTCGCAGGTAATCCTTCGTACACTCCCTTTCGGTAACCCTCGGTAACCATGCTATTCCCCGTACCCAGCCGTACAATGACCCTTGTCCGGACGACCATCGCCAGCATCCGGCTTTGGGTCATTGGAGCACGCCCGGAATTTCCTCCCAGTGAGGAAGGTCGTCAAGAAAACCTGAGCTGGAGTTCGCAAACCTATGGCTTTTGGCTTTGGCTTCAAGAAACAGAAAGTGCTCGGTACTGCTGAGAGATTTGTGCAGCAGGGCAAGTTGCAGAACGCCATTGCTGAGTACGAGAAGGTCCTGAAAACCGATGCGAAGGACCTGACGGTTCTGAATACCGTTGGCGATCTGTACGCCCGTCTCGGCAACAACGACAAAGCCGTCGAGTATTTCAAAAGCGTAGGTGATGCTTATGCGTCCCAGGGCTTCACGGTCAAAGCCATCGCGATGTACAAGAAGCTGAGCAAGCTGAAATACTCGCTCGAAAGCGTGCTTCGGCTGGCCGAACTCTATACGCAACAGGGACTGTTCAATGATGCCCGGGCTCAGTACTCCCAAGTAGCCGAGGAGTTTGTGCGCGCCGGGCAGTTGGATCAGGCGGTGCGCATCTACCAGAAGACTCTCGAGATGGACCCGGAAAACATTGCCATGCGCACCAAGTTGGCCGAGGTCTACATCCGTCTCGATAAAAAAACCGAAGCGTGGCAGATCCTGACCGCGGCGGTCGAATCGCTGCGTTCCAAGGGACAGCTCGCCGCCGCCGAAGAAATTCTGCAGCGCATGCTCAAGCTCGATCCGAGCAGTAACTACGCCTTGCGCTTGCGCGGAAGCACGGCCTTTGAGGCCGGGGACAGCCAGGCCGCTATCAACTACCTGGAAAAGGTCGCGGATTTGGACAGCAACCCCGACGGGCTGCGGACCCTGATGCAAGCCTATCTGCGGACTGGCCGCTTGGCCGAGGCCGGGCCCCTGGCCGAAAAGCTGTTCTCGGTTCACAACGACACCACCGCAATTCTCAACTACGGGGATGCCTTAATTGCCGGCGGACAGTTCGGGCCGGCGCTCGCGCTCTATGAGCGGCACTCGGAGCGACTGCTAGCTGCCAATTCGAAAAAGGTTCTCGATACCTTGCATCCCATGATTGGCTACATTCGGGAGAATCCGGGAGCGCTTGAAATCCTGCTCGGCCTGCTGCAAAAGGCCGGCGATCCCACGCATTTGACCGAAGTCTACGAACTTCTGGGGCATGCCTGGGTACAGGCGGGGAATTTCGAGAAGGCTCGCGACTGCTATCTCAAGCTGACCCAGCTCGAGCCGGAAAACCTGTTGCATGCGCGCAATTATCAGCAAGTTTTAGCTCGGCTGAAAAGCGCATCGGGCTCGCGTCGCATCAGCGCGGAGGAAGGCGCAGTTCTGGTGGATGAACTGGAAGCCATGGCTCCATTTGTCGACCAGCGCTATCCTGACGATGTCGCGGCCGCAATCCGCGGGGCTTTGACCGATGCCGAGCTGTTCATTTCCTACAACCTGCCCGACAAAGCTCTACGGCCTCTGGTGGCGGCGTTGCGTTACGCTCCCCACGAGGTTCGGGTGAATCAAAAACTGGCAGCTCTGCACACCCGCGCCGGACGCTTCGCCGAAGCCGCGGTTTGTTGCCGTACACTCGAGGGCGTCTATCGCGAGGCGGGGCACCAGGACGAGGCGGGCCGCTACGGCAGTCTGGCATCGCAGTATGAGGAATCTGCCGCGGCTCCTCCGGGCCCCCCGGCCGCGCCCGCCCCGGCCGCGGGTGGCGCGCCTGCTGCGGCCCAAACCCAAGCTCCTCAAGCCGCCGGGCAAAACGAGTTCGTGGTTGCCCCCGAACTCTCCGGCGCTACCACGGCCGAGATTTGGGCCGGACAAGCTCCCCCTGCGCAGAGCAAGGAGAATGAGCCTCCGGCTCCGGTTTCGCTCGCACCCCACGCTGGCCAGCCTGGCGCGATTGCCGAGCCGGCGTCAGAGGAGCAAGAGATCGATCTTTCCGGGGAATGGGAAGATCAGTTCACCGACGAGTCGGAACTCGCTCCCGCCGCTCCCGCCGAGCATGCCGCGGCGGCCGGTGCGGTCGAAACGACAGCAGCCGGGTCGAAAGAGGACTTCATCCAGGCGGCGATCGCCGAAATTCGCTCCTATTTGGCCGATGGCATGACCGAAAGCGCTCAGGCTGCCTATCGCACTCTCAGGGACCTAGACCCGGGTCCGGCGACGCTTGCAGCGATGCACCGCGAGATTGAGGCTGCGATCACCGGTTCGGCCGCGCCCGAACCTAAGGCTCCTGTCGAGGAAATGGAAGTTCTAGCCCACGCCGAGGTCGAAGCTGCGGAACCCGAAGAAGAAGTCCTGACCGCGGAACCCAACAACCTGGACGCGCTGGTCCGGGATTTGGAGTCTTCGGTGGGCGATGAATTTCTGCCTCAAACCACCGCGCACGAGCCTGTCCGAGAGCCGGAAGAGGTCCCGGTCGCTGCGACCAGCACCGCGACCGCTCAATCGGTCGGTTCCTTAAACCAATTTGTTTCCGAGCTCGAGAACTCGCTCGGGGCCGACTTCCTGGCAGAGGCTCCGGTCGCAGGAAGGATGGCGACGGTGGCCACGCGGGAGGAGGAGCACGTACACGTGGCAGCCTCGGGTGCGGTTGCCAGAGCGGCCGCCGCGGCCGCTGCCCACGGAGGGGCAAGCGTTGAACCGAGCAGTGCCGGTGTGAGCTTTACCATTCAGCCCAGGCCGATACCCCCAGCTAGCCATCCCGGCCCAGGCGGAGGTGGGCTCGGCGATCCCGGTCCCCGGGTAGACCTGGCCGGAATGTTTGGCGAGCTGCGCCAGACCCTGGAAGAAAGCTCCACCCAGGAAGAGGAAGATCCCGAGACGCATTACAATCTTGGGGTTGCATTTCGCGAGATGGGGCTGCTCGATGAGGCCATCGCCGAATTGCAGAAAGTATGTAAAGCGGCCGAGCACGATGAACGGCTCCCCCACATCATGCAGGCCTACACCTGGCTGGCGCAATGCTTCCTGGACAAAGGAGTTCCGGAGGCTGCGATTCGCTGGTACGACAAGGCGCTGCAATTGCCTAGCCTGGATCAGGAGACCCGCACGGCGCTGCATTACGAACTGGCCTCCGCCTATGAGGCGGCCGGCAGGAAGTCCGATGCCCTCAATCACTTCTTGGAGGTCTACGGCAGGAACATTGATTACCGCGACGTTGCCGAGCGCGTGAAGAGTCTAAAGTCGTAAAATGCTGGGATGGCCTTTCCAGGACTGGGTGTGGCTAGCCTCCGTCGGGTATTGCGGGCTCCGTTGAGGAGCACCAAGTGAACCCAGGCTCCGAGCGCTCCGAAGACCAGGGACGGAGAACCTTCCCCACGAGCATCGAGGCCAGTGTACCTACCGTGTTCTCAGGCTCTTTCCCGAGCGGTTCTGGAGGCGGGTATTCTGGTTTTCACCTATGGCTGCATCGACTGACGGTCTTGCTGTTCGTCTTTGTCTGTGCCGTGGTGGGAGTCTTGTTGGTCATCGTTCCCTGGCGGCCGGAATGGACAGACAATCGTCTCCTGTTCTCCTATCCGGGACTGCGTAGTGTCATCGGGAGTGGTTTTGTGCGCGGGTTAACGAGCGGCCTGGGCTTGCTCAATATTTGGATTGGCTTTTGGGAAGCCATTCATTACCACGAAGGAAAATCGCCGAGCCGGACTCCGTAGGCTTTATGATTCGAGTCATCGGCCGGTTTGGGTTTTGCTGACCGGACTAGGATAACAAGCGATCATGAAGGAACGACCTCCGCGCGCCTCCCTGGCCTACGAAAATCAACAATTCTTGACCAGCCCGGACGGCCGCATTCTCCGCATTCTCGCCGAGTATGCGGAACCCTTGGCGCGTTTT
This sequence comes from Terriglobales bacterium, assembly GCA_030040855.1. Lineage (GTDB taxonomy): Bacteria > Acidobacteriota > Terriglobia > Terriglobales > Acidobacteriaceae > JAFAGX01. Next base: position 4,257 of record JASHSL010000024.1, on the reverse strand, counting down.
CGCCGGGAGCAGATTCAGGACACGGTGGTGTTCTTCGGATCGGCGCGGTTCCACAGCCGGGCTGCGACCGAACGGAACCTGGCGGCCTTGGGCGAGAACGAGCGGCAGATCTCTGAGAAGCAGCATGCCACGGAGAAGAAGCGGGCGCTCGCCGCTGTCGATATGGCGCGCTATTACGAGGACGCCCGCCGCCTGGCCTTTCTTCTGAGCCAATGGTCCATGCAGATACCCGCCCGCCGGCGCCGCTTCGTGATAACCACCGGCGGGGGCCCGGGCATCATGGAGGCCGCAAACCTGGGCGCCAAGGACGCCGGTGCGAAGACCATCGGGCTGAACATTCATTTGCCGTTCGAGCAGATGCCCAATCCCTATATCACCTCCTCCCTGAATTTCGAGTTTCACTATTTCTTCATGCGCAAATTCTGGTTCGCCTACCTGGCCAAAGCCTTGGTGATCTTTCCCGGAGGCTTTGGAACCCTCGATGAACTGTTTGAGATCCTCACCCTGGCGCAGACCCAAAAGCTTGCCAAGAAGATTCTGGTGGTGATTTATGGCAGCGAGTACTGGAACCGGCTGATCAACTTTTTTCATACTATGGTCGACGCTGGGGCAATTGCTCGCGAAGACTTGGAGCTTTTCAAGATCGTGGATTCGCCCGAGGAGGGCTTCGAGTTCCTGCGTGACGGCCTGACTCGGTATCATCTCCAACCCGAGGCTGAACGCAAGGCCGAGGCGATGCCAGAGATCGCCAAAACCAATCCGTAGAGCCCGCAAATCGCCGTTTGCTGCTTTATTACATCACCGATCGCACCCAGTTCGCGGGGGAGGAGAAAGCCCGCTCTCGCGCTCTCCTGGACAAGATCGCCGAAGCCGCGCGTTGGGGAGTGGATTTCATTCAGTTGCGCGAGAAGGACCTTCCCACAAGCGAACTGGAAGCGCTCGCCCGGGCGGCTGTCCGAGTCGTGCGAGAGCAGGCGCCGCCGGCTGTCAGTCGAGAGAAACGAACTCGAATCCTCATCAACTCCCGCGTGGATGTGGCCATCGCCTGTGGGGCGGACGGAGTTCACCTGCGCTCCGATGACATTTCCCCCGGCGCGGTGCGGGATGTATGGAAACGGAGTGCGGCTGACGGAGAGGGCGAGAGCCGCCCACCTCTGATCGGGGTCTCCTGCCATACCCAGTCCGAAATTGCCCAAGCGCGATCTCAAGGCGCGGATTTTGCCGTGTTTGCCCCGGTTTTTGAAAAAAGCGGCATGCCCGGAGCTTCTCCGGGCGGACTGGACGGGCTGCGCAAGGCTTGCCAAGAGAGGCTTCCGGTGCTCGCCCTGGGCGGCATTACGCTTGAAAACGCCAAGCCTTGCCTCGAAGCCGGTGCAGCAGGGATCGCGGGCATTCGGCTTTTTCAGCAGGGAAATATCGGGACCGTAGTCGCCAGGCTACGGCCTTAGCCTGTCCACCTCTTGCCGGTTTTGAGGATCTCCAGGGCCTTTTCAAGCCGGCGAGCTCGGGTTTCCTCCCTTTTGGCGTCTGTGATGGAACGCGCAATTTCCTTTTGGTGAGTGTAGGAAAGTTTCGCCCGGTTCGCCTGGGCCGGCTTGCTTTGGGCCAGTGCCTTCCGCAGTGGCGGCGGAATCTCTAGCACACGCTCTTGCTCGTCCCGCTCTATTTGCACCCGGACAAGATCGCCAGCCTCGACCCGGGCTCCCTCCCGGATGGTCTGGTTGACCACCATTTTGTGACAGCCGCCCATCGGCATGAGGGAGGAACGAAAGGGGAAGCCGTTGATGGTTCCCCGGACCGGCACTCGGGCGCGGGTTCCAAAAACTTCCTGAACATCGAACGGAGGTCGCAAAGCCGCGCCTGTGCTGCCTTCGGCGCCCTCCAGTTTTACCTTGAACTCCAGCTTTCTCCGCTTTCCCACCCGGAGTTCCCCCGTGGTTTCGGCCTATGCTAGGCTCGGATGAGGCAAATGGCAATTCTTTCTCCCGCCAAGACCATCGAGAGTGCCACGGCGCCCGGCTGGGTTCTGATTCCTTCCGGCTGGTTCGGCATGGGTTCCGCTGCCGGCCAGGAGAACGAGCGACCTCGTCATCAGGTATGGGTGGACGCCTTTTACCTTGGCGAGTGTCAGGTGACGAATCGAGAATACGCGATCTTTCTCGATCAATCCGTCTTTCCTCCGCCGCCCCTGTGGCAGCATCCGAACTTCCGTCATCCCGACCAGCCAGTGGTCGCCGTCTCCTGGTTCGATGCCGTCCTCTACTGCGATTGGCTCAGTCATGCTACGGGAAGGAAATGCCGCCTCCCCACGGAGGCGGAATGGGAACGCGCCGCCCGCGGCGGCCTAGAAGACAAGCGTTTTCCATGGGGAGACGATCCACCCGAATCGCGGCCCTCCTATCGAAGCCGTTGGGAATCCGGACCGGAGCCTGTCGCCCAAAGCCCGCCCAATGCCTTCGGCCTCTATGACATTTGCGAGAACGTGCACGAATGGTGCAGCGACTGGTACCAGGCGGACTACTATGCGATCTCTCCGGAACGCAACCCTCGCGGGCCGGAACGCGGGGTCCGGCGCTCCTCGCGCGGCGGTGCCTGGCGGCATCACATCAAGATCGCACGCTGCGCGGCGCGCTCGAGCATCCTGCCGGAGTTCCACTACGCCGATTACGGCTTTCGTGTCGCTTGTGCTTGCGATTGAAATCGATCAACGCCGAGGGGAGAGAATGGCAAGGATGTCGCGCAGACCTTGGGAGATCTGCTTCAGATTGGGAGCGCGTTTGTCGGGGAAGGGCAAGATACTCTGGTCCTTTTCGCCCCGCAATTGCTGGCGCGCCCCGGCAATGGTGAAGCCCTCGTTGTAAAGCAGATTCTTAATGCGCAGCACGTTCTCGACGTCTTTGTGACGGTACATGCGCTGACCGGTGTTGCTCTTAATCGGCTTGAGTTGGGGAAACTCAGTTTCCCAAAACCGCAGCACATAAGCCGGTAAGCGGCAGAGACGAGCCACCTCTCCAATTCGAAAATAGAGTTTTTCCGGGATGACGACGTCGAAGGTATTGACGGCAGCGGCTCGATTTCGCGGCGTCATTGAGGCTCCAGAAGATGCTGCATTGGTCTTTAGGGTTTCTAGCACGAGTCTGCCTATTGGGGCAATCCCTTTTGCTACGTAGGATGTCGGTGAGAACCAAGTACATGTGGGTGAATTCCCGATTTTTGGTGATCTCTCGATGGTGCCGAATGTTGGCGGATTGAGCGGCTAGGGACTGAGATCTCAGAAGGCGAACTAGCAAAGAATTGGGCGAGGGCGATCGCTAAGACGCGGCAATACGCTGGGCGTTTTCTTATGGGTCATGGAGGGTACGGTTGGCTTTGTGATCGGACTGTGCAGATTTTGATTCCGGGCGAGGTGCGCCGCCAACTATTTTGTCATCCAAGCCTCGAAACCGACCGGGGAGGACTCAATCCGCGGCTCCGTCCAACCAGCCACTTCCATCATGCGGCGAATCTCGTCGAGCGGATAAGCTCGTTTGATCAACATACTGCGAAAAACAAGCATGATGAGCCACCGGTTGATCAGTCCTACCCCAAGTCCGTTTACATAGCGTCGTAACTCGGCGATGGAGACGTCCCTTCGCATGTCAATCAGAAGGGCGGTGCCGCCTGGCCGCAGCACACGGCGCATCTCGGTCAAAGCCTTGATAGGCTCGGTGAAGTTCTTGAATGCCGCGCGACATACGGTGAAGTCCACACTGCGATCCTCGACCGGGAGCGCCGCTGCGTTGCCCAGTTCGAACTGTGCCTCTACCCCCTCCGCCGCCGCATTGCGACGCGCAAGTTCGACAAACGTCTTGCTGATGTCAACCGCGCGGAGGCGAAAGCCGCGCTTCGCCAGTTCCATCGAGAGAAATCCCGGTCCTGGAGCGACCTCGAGGACCGTGGCGCCGGGTGCAGCGGCTGAAGCGATTCGCGCGGCAAGCGCCCTGATCTCGGGCATATCTTTGCGCGTGGTGCGGTCGTACCAGCGCGCAACACTACCCTCCATGCCCATTCCCTTGTAGGCTTTTACTGCGGAAGCCATCTTTCCGAATCCTCCATGTATCTTATATAATAAGATACATGTAAACTAAGTTATTTGCAAGGGTTCCCGTGAGCAATTCGCGCAAACGCAATCTCGCCCGGGTAGGATCCGAGAAGCAAGCGGATGTGGTCAGGGTGCCCGCACCGATCACGGCTGCCGATCGCATTGTGCTCGAAATT
>JASHSL010000250.1 GCA_030040855.1 Terriglobales bacterium | reverse complement strand
TATGCGCGAGCGCAATTACTGCTCGAGGAAGCCATCATCAACTTTGGGGAAATGGGAGACCGCAGCGGCGCCGCCTGGTCGGTTAATCAGCAGGGGGACATTGCCCGCGGACAGGGCGATCTCGTTGCTGCACGGGAGTCTTACGTACGTGCACTGAAGGCCTTTCGCGAGACCGGTGACCGCTGGGGTTCCGCTCGCTCTCTGGCGGATTTGGGAGCGATCTATTGCGAGCAGGGCAACTTCGAGCCGGCAGAAACAGCGTATCGAGAGGCTCTAGAGCTATTCTCCGAACTCGGACACCGGCGCGGGGTGGCTCGCGTGCTGGAAGGAACCGCATGCCTGGCTGCCAGCCGAGGCCAAGCAAAACGCGCGCTCATGTTGGCGGGCGCAGCGGCACACGTGCGGCGAGTGATCGGCGTCCCGCTGCAACAGGCAGAGGAGTCGAAGCTGGATCAAAGTCTTACCTCTACTTGGAAATCGATGAATAAAGGAGATGGCGAAGTAGCATGGGCACAGGGGTTCGCGATGAGCATCGAGAGCGCCGTGCAATATTGCCTACAGGAGCGTCGCTCGCCTACTGCAGGTTCACAGGATCGATGAGCCGGCGTACCGCCGAAACGCGGTCCGCCGGAATCCCAACGCGCCTGGCATGCTCTCGTACGGTGTTCTCGTCAGGGGCAAGGTAGACGCAGTAGACCTTGTCTTCGGTCACGTAACTATGCAGCCACTGAATCTGCGGGCCCATTCCTCGAAGCGTCTCGAGAGAACGCACCGAGAGTTCGCGGAGTTCGGAGTCCGAAAGCTTGCCCGCTCCAGGCACTTCCCGTTCAATCACAAACTGCGGCATGGATTTTTAGTTTAGCACGATCAGAGCGGACATCTCGCAAGAGTGGGGGAGAGCGGTAGTGGGTCCGTTTATCTTCTGATCGGTGTGTGAATTTCAAACGGACCCATTACCGGGAGAGCAGACCCCTTTGGTGGATGACGGGCAAACCGGAAACTGACCGGCTAAGACGAGAACGGGAGATCCCGGCCTGTCGGCCAGAAGTCTCCCGCGGTGATGTACTTGCTTGCTTTTATGCGTACAGCGCCAAGCTGCTGCTGTTCGCATGCTCCTGCGCTTCTTCGGACTCGGCATCCTTGCCCTTGAGGTAGAGCAAATGTGCAGCAGCACATTTGCGCTATTGAACTAAACCGCTGCGCGGTAATAGGACTGACGCAAACAGTCTAGATCCCTTCAACTTCCTCTCGTTGTAGCTCTCTCGCGCTCTGTTCCTTTCCGTGTTCTTTTGCGAAACCATGGAACCGCTGCTTGCAGCACATTCCATTTCGCAAAGGAGTTCCCATGACAGCATTGCGACAGCGCATGCTCGAAGACATGAAGATTCGCAACCTCGCTCTGAACACTCAAGCCTCCTACCTACTCCAGGTCTCCCAATTCGCTCGCCACTTTGGCAAGTCACCGGAAGTGTTGGGTCCGGAAGACATTCGTGCTTACCAACTCCATCTCACCCAAGAAAAGAAGCTAGCTCCCGGCTCCATCACCATTGCCGTGTCGGCTCTACGTTTCCTCTACAACGTCACCTTGCACCGAGATTGGAAGCTGGAGGAAATCATTCCCGCTCCCAAGGCGCCGCAGAAGCTCCCGATCGTCCTCAGCCCGGAAGAGGTGCTCAAGTTTCTGGGCTGCGTAAGGCTACACAACCACCGCACCATCCTGACTTGTTGCTATGCCGCAGGCCTACGCATTTCCGAAGCCCTCGCTCTCGAAGCCGCCCACATTGATAGCCAACGCATGGTGATTCGCGTGGACCAAGGTAAGGGGCGGAAAGATCGCTACGTCATGCTCTCCCCCAAGTTACTGGAAATTCTGCGCCAGTGGTGGCGACAGGAGCGGCCCCAGCATTGGCTGTTTCCGGGCGGGATTCCAGGAAGACACATCACTCGCGGGGCCGTGGACGACGCCTGCGAAGAGGCACTCCAACGGTGTCGCATTTCCAAACCCGTCACCCCGCACACGATGAGGCATTGCTTCGCAGTTCACTTGCTCGAGCAGGGCACGGATGTGCGCACCATCCAGCTGCTGCTCGGTCATCGCAGCCTGGCGACCACGGCCCGTTATCTGCGCATCGCTACCACCAAGGTCTGTTCCACCACCAGTCCTCTCGATCTGCTACCCCGGCCCCTTCCCCTGGAGCCGAAACCGACTCGACCACAGTACTTCTGAGCACGGGGCACGATGGACCGCCCCCGGCTGGAAGTAGGAGACGTATTCCGTCGCTATGGCGAGGCCTATCGCCAGCAGCATGCCGGATCTTTGTCCCGCGACCAGCTTCGCGTAATGAGCGCCATCGAACGCTGTCGCACTGCGGCTTTGGGCGGCCACGTCGAACAATGCGATCAGTGCCACTTCCAACGCATTGCCTATAACAGCTGCGGTGACCGCCATTGTCCAAAATGCCAGTCCCTAGCCCGCGCCCAATGGATCGAGGACCGTCAAGCCGAGCTCCTCAATACCCAATACTTCCACGTCGTCTTTACTGTCCCGGAAGAGATTGCCGCCATCGCTTATCAGAATAAGCATGTGGTGTACAACATTCTCTTCCGGGCTACCTCAGAAACCCTGCGCACCATCGCCGCTGACCCTGAACATCTGGGCGCCGAGATTGGCTTCTTCGCCGTCCTGCACACCTGGGGACAGAATTTGATGTTCCACCCTCACCTGCATTGTGTTGTTCCCGGCGGCGGCATCTCTCCCGACGGCAAGCGCTGGATCCCTTGTCGGCCGGATTTCTTCCTCCCCGTGCGGGTGCTCTCCCGCCTCTTCCGCCGCTTGTTTCTGGAATTACTGGAGAAGGCGTTTGATGATGGCCAGCT
>JASHSL010000023.1 GCA_030040855.1 Terriglobales bacterium | reverse complement strand
CGTTGTGGTTACGGACACCCAGCGCGGCACCTCGCGCGCCCTGACGACCGATGAGTCGGGGTCTTACGTGGCCGCCGATCTCGAACCCGGAGTCTACCAGATCCGCGTGCAGGCGAAGGGATTCAAGACCGTGGAAAGGCCGGGTATCCAGCTCGAAGTCGCCACCAACCTGCGAGCCAATTTCACCCTGCAGCCAGGAGAGGTGACGGAGGCCATCACCATCACGGGAGAGGTTCCGTTGCTGAACACGACGTCGGCCACGCTGGGCGGCACGCTCAGCAATCAGGAAATCAACGACCTGCCGCTCAGCGGTCGCAACTACGAAAACCTGCTGCAGCTGCGTCCCGGGGTGATGCGGTACCCGGGCGGCGGCTTCTCGACCACCAGCGCCAATGGACTCCGAGCGGAAGACAACGCTTATTTCATCGAGGGCTTGTTCAACAGCGAGCCCTATTCCGGGCAGGCAATCGTCAACGGCGCAGGTATTGCGGGTGACTCGGCGACCATTCTTCCGATCGACGCAATTCAGGAATTCAACCTGCAGCAGAACCCTCCTGCCGAATATGGCTGGAAACCGGGAGCGGTTGTCAACGTGGGTCTGAAGTCGGGCACCAATCGCTTGCACGGAACGGCTTTTGGCTTTGGCCGTGATGGAGTCATGGATGCGCGGAATTATTTCAACGCGGCTCCAGCGCCGAAATTGCAGCGCTCGCTCGAGCAGTTTGGCGGCAGTGTGGGCGGCGCGATTATTAAGGACAAGGCGTTTTTCTTTGGTGCCTATGAAGGCCAGCGCTACGACGTGGGCAACTCTTATGGAGGCGTGACCAGTCCGTCGATGAGGCACATGGCGCCGAACGGGACTTGTTCGTTTGGTTTTGCCGGCGATTGCGCCGACAGCATTCCGGATGTGATCGCGGATATCACGCAGCCGGCAGCGGTGGCGGCCGGGGTGGTCGTAAGTCCGGCGAGCCTGCTCATCTCCGGATGTGCACTTTCGGCGATCTCCGTCTCGTGCAACGGCACCGGCTTTCCCACCAACAATCAGACGAATATCGGCACCGGCCTCACCGCCAGCCAGGCAATCAGCATCCCCAACGGATTTGACAACAACGTGCATTCTGACAATCTTGTGGCGAAGATCGATTATCTCCTGAATCCTCGCCATAGCATCAACGGTACGTATTTCTTCGGCAATAACTCCGGGACAGTCGAAGATTTTCCCGAGCTGCAGCAGAGATGGCTGTCCGATATTCACACCCGCGCGCAGGTAGTGGGCGGGAGCTGGATTTGGACTCCCGGTTCGCGTTGGGTGAACGAGGCTCGCCTCGGCTACAACCGGTTGTACCAGCCGACGCTCCCCGGTGATCTGGACACGCCAGCCTCTGCCTATGGCCTCGATACAGGTGTTAGTGGTCCGTATACGGGCGGCCTGCCGCGCATTGGCTTTGGCGGTTACTTTTTCCCCGGGCTGGGCGGGTTCAAGTGGCCAAAGTTTCAGGGGCCCGATGCCATCACCCAGGTTGTGGATCATGTCTCCTACATTGTGGGCAAGCACGCTCTGAAATTCGGAGGCGAGCTGCATCACAACCAAGTCACCAATGCGGCCTACGGCAACGCCCGGGGCAGCATCACCTTCCTGGGTGGGGTTGTCAGTCCCGGTCCTCCGCCGGCCAGTGCCCCTCCCGCTTCGAGCCAACTCGAGGACTTCTTCGCGGGAGCGGTGTTCAAATCGACTGCCGAGGTGGGAAATCCCACCCTGCATCTGCACAACTGGGCATACGGTCTGTTTTTTCAGGACGACTGGCGGGCCACCAAGAACCTGACCATAAACCTGGGGGTTCGATACGAGTTCAGCTCTGTGGTCCAGGAGGCCAAAAATCTGCTGGGAAATTTCGATCCTGTCCGGGGCATGGTGCAGGTGGGCCATCAGATCAGCAACCTGTATAACCCCGATTACAGCAACGCGGGTCCTCGCCTAGGTTTCGCGTGGGACATCGCGGGTACCGGGCGCACGGTGCTGCGCGGCGGAGGCGGACTGATCTACGAAACGGTGAACTGGCAATCCTTCATCGCCTTCAACAACGCCTTTGGACCGGGGAGCGTTCCCACCGGGGTGCCGATCAACGCCGCCGGCGACACATCCGGTGGAACGATTACAACCGGGAACGTCACGGTCAAGAATTTCTTGAACTACCCCCACACTTGGGACGCGAAGTACGGGCCGCTTTACGGTACCTCGGTCAATTGCACCTATCCCAATTCGTGCCCGATCATGTCCGTGGACCATGATCTCACCACCCCGTACGTGTGGACCTGGACTTTGAGCCTGCAGCACGCCCTCACCCCGAACCTATCGCTCGAGGCTGCCTACGTAGGCAATCACGGAACCAACCTCATGGGAATTCGGGATATCAACCAGCCGCCGGTCGGCACCGACTATTCGCCGCTCTGCAACACCGATCCCAACTGCGATCAGGACTCGCGGCCCTTCAACTCCAAGTTTAATTACCTCAGCAATATCTTCCAGATGGGGAATGTCTACCGATCCAATTACAACGGGCTGCAGGTGACCTTGAATGCCCGCAACTTTCACGGCCTGAGCATGGTAGCCGGTTACACCTATTCGCACGCGCTCGACGACGTCAGTGCGAACTGGGACTTTGGCTATGGAGCGGGACTGCCGCAAGACTCCTACAATCTCGCCAAAGAGTACGCCAGCAGCGACTTCGACATCCGGCACCGCCTGACGGTCTCGCTCACCTATGCCATTCCTGGTCGTCAGGGTTACGGCCAGCTGCTCGAAGGCTGGGAGGTCAATTCGATCATCAACCTGCAGACTCCGCAGTACTGGGGCGTAATGGATGAGGGAACAGACGCCGCCGGCGTGGGTCCTCTACCGGTAAGTCCGCCCGCCAATGAACCGATCCGTTGGGACTTCTATGGCCAGCCTGCGGATTTCAAGTCGGGCCCAACCCCGCTTCCGTTCTTCCCCGGTAGTCAGAATCCCGACGATCCTACCGCCAATGCGAGCTGCAATGCCCAGGCCTTGGCGCTCGACGGAGGCAAGGCCGGTGGACCGGCGACCACCTCACTTTCCAAATTTGGATGCTACGCCAAACGGAGCTCGTTCTTGATTCCGCCGCCCCTGGGCCAGTTCGGGACCATGGGGCGAAATCTGTTCCCGGATTCCGGCTTCAAGGACTTTGATTTCTCCCTGGCCAAGAATTTCCACTTTGGCGAGCGCTACCGTCTCCAGTTCCGGGCCGAGTTTTTCAACATTTTCAATCATCCAAACTTCGCCAATCCTTATGGGGGGCAAAACGGGTTTGGCCTGAACGATCCTTCGGCGGCTAGCTTCGGCTGCGGCTGTGCTACCCCGGACATTGCGGCGTCCAATCCCGCCGTAGGCTCGGGTGGGCCGCGTTCCATTCAGCTGGGCGCCAAGTTCGCTTTCTAGTTCGACGCACGGCGCTTTCTGGTGGCCGGACCGGTTTTCATCCGGCCCTCTTTCATTCGCGATCCCGGTCGTGTGTGAGGCGGGCGAACGAGGACCACAGATCATGCGGGCAAGAACTCTAGGTATGCTCCTCGCCCTCGCAGTGGCAGGAGCCGTCGTGGCGTCTGAGAAGACCTTGGCCGAGGAGCGTCGTGAACGCACCATTGATGAAATCAAGAGCGAAGCCCTGCATCGCGCCGAAGTCGGCCAGTACCCGCTGATTGGCTTGGATCCCGCCGATCTGAGAGAAGCCTTTGCCAGCATTCATACGGCGGATAAAGACGAGTGGGCTGCGGCTTTCATGCACGTCGGCGATCGCTACGCGAACGAGGCGCAAAGCCTGGAGAAGACGGATCCCGCCAAGGCCAACGCCGACTACGTTCGTGCTTGGCGACTCTATTCCTTCGGACGCTGGCCCATTCCCGCGTCTCCAGGCAAGCAGCGTTGCTATGAGAAGGCGATCGCAGCATTTCTCGCGCACGCGCGCTTCTTCGATCCTCCGCTGGAAGTGGTGCACATTCCCTTCGAAGGTAAGGAAGTCCTCGGCTACCTGCGCCTGCCGAAGGATTCCAACGGACCTGTTCCCCTGGTGATTGCCGTGAATGGCCTTGACAGCCGCAAGGAGGACCTGGCGGAAAGCTTTGCTGCGATTCTGTCTTTTGGCATCGGATTTCTGGCCGTGGATGGTCCCGGTACCGGACAGGCGCCGATCAAGGTGAGCGAAACCTCCGAGCGCATGTTCTCGCAGGTGCTCGACTACGCGCAGTCGCGGCCGGAGATTGACAAGAACCGTATCGCGATGCACGGCGTGAGTTGGGGCGCGTATTGGGCCACGAAAATGGCCATCGTGGAGCGTGCCCGCCTGCGTGGGGCCAGCGCTCAGTCGCCTCCGATCGACAAGTTCTTTCAGAAAGACTTCCTGATGAGTTCGCTCTTGGGGAATCGGGAATACCTTTTCGATCAGGTGCCGGCGCTGATGAACATTTTCGAAAGTGTTCACTCGCTCGACGAAATGGGCGATCATTTGCCGAAGATGTCGCTGGTTTACCAGCATCTTCTCGGCAAGCCGATGGCGCCCATGCTCATCCTGGCAGGCGTGCGCGACACCCAGGTGCCCATCGAGGATGAGTATCTGCTGCTCAGCCAAGGAGACACGCCGAAGGAAGCTTGGATTAACCCGTCCGGCGGTCATCTAGGACGGCAGGTCGGTGTCTGGCCCGATCCCCGCATTTTCCGCGAGGTGATCCTTCCTTGGCTGGTGAAAACCCTGCAGTCTCCGGCGAGCAAGTGAGCAGGCGTCACGATGCTCCGCGTTCATTCGCACCGCCCCGCAACCGGAACCTTTGGTGCGATGGAGAAGCCGAGGCCCCCTGGCATGTCTCAGAACCTAGGCCTGGCGCCGGGGTTGTCCGAGTCATCTTCGCGGTCGACCGGCTGGTCGACGATCTTGGTGTAGTCCTCGGGCGTGCTCGAATAACAGGGCAGGGGGCGGTAGCGCCGAGCGGTATTAAGGACAGGGGAATCACTCGTGTACTTCAGGGCGCGATGGCCGTGGTCTCTCTGATCGGTTGTCATCTGGGTAAGCGTCTGGTCGCAGCTCGGATCGCGCGTGGCCTTGAGTTCGTAGATGAGGGAATAGTCAAAACCGTATTCCGACAGCCGTGGCTGGTAGGGAAGAAAGGCGTACACCAGCTTTACCAGGCGCGACTCGTTCTCGCCCTTGAGTTCCTGCGCGGCTACAAAAATCTCGTGGGTGGAAACAAGGACGAGCGGGGATCGGATTCGGCCATGGCAATCAAACGGACGCGCAGGGTTTCTCGCTTCTCGGAGGGCCAGTGGAGGGTGGCTTCGCTGACGCCGCTTTCCCGGGCCAGGCACAGAACTGCCAGCGCTAGTTTTGCCACCACCCGTCGAACCCGGCTCCAGAGAAGTCGCATGGTTGCCCCGCTGCCTGAGACGGACTGCACTCAGATGCCAGCCAGGACACACCGGCCGGCTCGTGACGAAGGGAGCGCCTGCGGGTCCAACGACCCAGGGGAGAGAAATGGTCGGGACGGGCAGATTTGAACTGCCGACCCCTCGCACCCCAAGCGAGTGCTCTACCAGGCTGAGCCACGTCCCGACAGGAAAGTCCGCCGCGCCAACCGGAGCGGCGATGGGGTTTATGAACAAATTCTACACCACCTGCGAGCCTGTGTTCGCGGGTGTTATTTCGCCTTGGTCTTGCGGCTCCGATCGTGCTCCTCGACCAGGGCAAACTGGATTTTCTTCTCCACTGGATCCAGGCGGTCCACCAACACGCGAACCCGCTGCCCCAACCGGTAGCGTTTGCCGGTCCGCTGACCAATGATCTCCCGAGTATTCTCATGATAGGTGTAGCGATCGTCGCTGAGCGTGGCGAGCGGCACCAGGCCTTCGACAAACAGATCGGTCAGCTCGACAAAAAAGCCAAACTTGGTCACGCTCGTGATCAAGCCCTCGAACTCTTCCCCGATATGCTGCTGCATGAATTTCAATTTTTTCCATTCAATGAGTTCGCGTTCGGCTTCGTCGGCCCGGCGCTCGGTTTGGCTGGATTCCTCGGCAATTGTGTGCAACTCCTCGAGCGAAATAGGACCGGACAACGGTTGGAACGCCTCGCGGTGGGCGCTGTGGTCGCGGCGTTTGGACCATGGCGACGGCTGATCCCTGGGATGGATCGCCGGATACCCTTCCTCGCCCGCGCGCGCCAATTTCCCGCGCTCGGATTCCGCGCGGGATGCCGTCCCTGGTCGCAAGACCCCGATGCTCACCGCATCCTCCTGTTCTTCGGCCGACTGGTTGAGCACGGCTTTGAGGATCCTGTGCACAATCAAATCGGGATAGCGCCGGATGGGGGAAGTAAAGTGGGTATAGGTGGGAGCAGCCAGGGCGAAGTGTCCCAGATTCTCTTCCGAATACCTGGCTTGCTTCAAGGAGCGGAGCATGAGATAGGAAAGAATTCTCTCCTCCGGCTTGCCCGCAATCTTCATGGTCAATTTTTGGTACATGCGGGGCGTGATGTGGACTTGCTTGGGAATCTCGAGCGCGCGCGGGCGCTTGCCCGTGCCATAGCTGGCGCGACGGTCAGTCTTGATGGGGATGCGATCGATCGGCAGCGCCCCCACCCCCAGGGAGTAGCCAAAGGCGGCCGCCAGCATTTCAAATTCATACACCCGCTTGGCATCCGGTTTCTCGTGAACCCGGTACAGGGAAGCGACCCGCTTACCCTCGAGATAGCTGGCGACTGACTCATTGGCCGCCAGCATGAACTCTTCGATGATGCGGTGCGCCAGATTGCGTTCCGAACGTATGATGCTCTTCATCAGGCCGAATTCATCGAACTCGATGACCGGTTCCGGCAAATCGAAGTCGATCGAACCTCGGCGCTGGCGCTTGCGGTTGAGGATGAGGGCCAGGTCGCGCATGCGCTCGAAGGTTTCGACCAGCTTTCGATAGCGCCGGCGAGCGCTCGCGTCCCCTTCGAGCACGGCATTCACATCGGTGTAGGTCATGCGCTCGTTCGAGCAGATCACGCCCCCCGAGAATGTGGAACTGAGAACCTCGCCCTGGTGGTCAATCTCCATCACCGCGGACATCACCAGGCGATCCACTTGCGGGCGCAGACTGCAGATGTCGGTCGAAAGCTCCAGAGGAAGCATGGGAACGGCACGATCGGGGAAATACACGCTGGTGCCCCGCAGGCGTGCCTGCTGATCCAAATCCGAGCCGTCCCTGACGTAATGGGCGACATCGGCGATATGCACCTGCAGTTCAAAGTTGCCGTTTTCGAGCTGGCGAACCGTGACCGCATCATCAAAGTCTCGGGCGCTCTCGCCGTCGATGGTGACGACCGGCAGGTGGCGGAAATCGCGCCGTTTCTCGAGTTCCCGTGCCGAGATGATCGGCTCGATCGCCTCCGCCTCGGCGAGAACTGGTGGAGGGAAGCGATGCGGAAGGTGAAACTTGCGAATGATGATTTCGACATCGACGCCAAAATCTTCCGCGTAGCCGAGAATCTCCACCACTCGTCCGCGTGGATTCTGGGTGGCGGTTGGCCAGTCGGTGATCTCTACGTCGACCACCACATTTTCCAGATCCCGCCAGGCGGCGCTGGATACGGTTTCCTCGCCCAAGACGCGGTGACGGGAGCGGCGTTGGTCCTCCCGCCGTAGCTCCGGGGTCCGGTTGCCTTCCCCATCGCGCCCACCCGGCGGGTATTCCATGCCCGGCGGGATCAGGATTTCTTGGGTGAGGTGCTCGTCGATGGGCCGAACGTAATTGCGGCGATGGCCGGAGTGAAAAATTCCCACCACGGTCGGGTGAGCACGATCAACCGGACCAACGATGCGCCCTTCGGCCCGGCCATCCGGACGAATCGCGCTCACCTCCACCAACACGCGGTCGCCATGCATGGCCGAGCCAATGGCGGGCGGAGGGATGAAAATATCGCCGGACAAGGTGGCCTTCAGGGTCTCGTCGAGGGAACTGGGATCGGGGATGACAAAGCCGTAGCCATCCCGATGCATGCTCAAACGCCCGAGGACGCTGTTCTTCCCGGAGGAAGTGCGGGCAATCGCGTAGCGGTTGGAATCGATCGCGAGAAGCCGGCCGCTCTCGACCAGCTTCTGCAGCCGCTCGGAAAGTTGACGGCGGGCCGCGTTATCGAGACCCAGTTCCCGCACCAGTTGTTTGTATCCCGCCGTGCGCTTCGGCTGTTGGGCAATTTTCTGAAGAATAACGGCATCGGAGAGCATACTTGGTAAACACCCCTCCGATTCAGCATACTCGCATCCGCCACCCCGTCTGGGTATAAGAAGTGCCGCGAACCACGCAGGAATTACATTCCGGAAGCCTAGGATCGAACGAGCGCAGAGCCGTTCGGCGCATTCCCGAAAGTTGTGCAAAGCACAGAATTTCCACATGACGGCCGGTCCTCTTCGGAGTAGAATGCGTTTGGTCACCGAAATGCGGCTTTGACCGATCAATTCGAGCTTTAGGAAAGGAACTAGAGGCCCATGTGGAAACCCACAACGCAGACGCCCGTAGGCCCAACCCGGAACACTGAGGCGGAACGTACCGCAGTCCCGCCAGCGATGGCTTCTCCTACTGAACCTGCCGTCGCTGCCGCCGCCACCCCCTCTCGTCCTGTGTCTGCCACGACTGCCGATCAGGCGACCATCGGCAAATCGCTCGTAATCAAAGGTGAAGTGACCGGTTCGGAGTCGCTCTATATCGACGGAAGAGTAGAGGGGTCCATCAACCTGGCGGGAAATCGCGTAACCGTCGGCCGCAATGGCGTGGTATCTGCCAACATCAATGCGCGGGAGATCGTGGTTCTCGGAAAAGTGCGCGGCAATTTGACGGCCAGCGATCGAGTGGACATTCGAAGCGACGGCTCCCTAACCGGGGATGTTGTGGCCGCCCGCATCTCGATTGAAGATGGCGCCTTCTTCAAGGGTGGGATCGACATCCGTAAAGCCGGCCAGAAGGCGAATGGCGAGGAAGCAAAGCCGGCAACCTCGTCCGAAGTGGTAGCGGCTCGCGCGTCGGTTTAAAAGCCTTCGAAAAGCCCGCGCCTACGGTTCGCCGTGTTTCGGCTGGTTTCCTTCGTCGATTGTCTTTGATTTGCCCGCAGATGGTCGTGGCAGATTGGCTTCTGGAGGCGGGCTGGCGGGCTTTCTCTCTCTATCCTCTAGATTGCGCCCTTCAGTCTCGGCCGTTGTCCCCATCGATTGCCGTTTTCCTTTGGTCGAATCAACCTGGTTCTCTCGCCACCCGTCGCGGCGGTATGAGATCGCCGCGCCGTTGCCGGCCCTATGGCTCGGCGCCACGACTTAGATCTTCGGCTTGTCGCTCCGCCACGCGGGGATAGATCGTGCCCTTCGGTCGCCGTAGGTCTCCGGGGAGCTGGGATCTCGTCAGCCACAAGCCTGCCGCCACAGCCGTCGCCCAGGTGAGAGCGATCAGCAGCAGCGCAGACAAATCGCGGGCCCGGCTTGCCCCCACGATCATGAAACGCGCCACTTCGAAGCTCAGAGCTCCAGCCAGGAGAGCCGTGATCGCCACCTTGCCCAACTCTTGCCAGGGAAACAGGTTGAAACGCACAAGCTTCCGCCGGTCGAGCAAGATGGCGATGGCGGCCGTATTGGCGACAATGCCCAAATCGGAGGCCATGGCGAGCCCTACCGTCGAGAACGCACGATAGAGCGCGCCGTACATCGGGATCGACGCCAGGGTGATGAGGCTGCTGGCAACCATCGGGGTCAACGTGTCTCCCGCCGCATAAAAAGCGCGGGAGTAGAGAGCTTGCGCCGACCAGAACGCCAGGGACAGCGAGAACCACCAGAAATAGGTCGCGGTGGTTTCTGAATCGGAGAACTGGAATCGGCCGCGGCGGTATACCAGATCGACCAGAGGCAACGCCGCGCTGGCCATCAGGCTGGTGGCGACGAGCGAGCTGGCGGTGATGCGATAAATCGAAGCGTTCACCACGTGGGCAAACTCTCCCAGGCGTTTTTCCCCGACCAGCCGGGCAAAAAAGGGCAGGGATGCTTGGCCGATGGCCTGTCCGAGGACGGCGATCGGCACGGCAAACAGCCGTTTGGCGTAGTTCAAGCGGGTGATGTCGCCCACGCTGCCGGAGGCAAAATAGCGGAGAATCCAATCGTCGGCGGTAACCAGCGACACGCCCACCATCAGCGGGATGGACAGCCGCACCCATTCGCGAAATGCCGGATTGCGGACATCAAACGATACGCGGTAGCCCGTGCCCACCGAGGCGGCGCCGATGGCGTTGATTAAAAACGGTCCCAGAAAACTACCCGCCACGGCGCCGTAGGCCAGCGATGTGATCCCGAGCTGGCGGGAGAACAGCAGTCCGCCCGCGATGATGGCAACGTTATAGAGCAAAGGCCCGAATGCGGGGAGCAGGAATAAACGGCGGGACAGCAACACGGCCGAGACCACGCCCCCCACATAGAAGAAGATCTGCGCGGGCAGAAGAATGCGGGTGAGATGCACACAAAGTTGCAGTTGCTCGGGGGTAAAGTTTTTGACCAAGTGGCGTTCGATCTGCGGCGTGAAGATCTCGGCCAGAACCGTACCCACCCCGAGCACGGTCGTCATGACCGTGATGATGATCGAAAAGGTCTTCTGGGCATCCTCCTCCTTTTTCTCGGCGAGGAAGCGAGTGTAGATGGATACGAAGGTGATCGAGGCGGTTCCTCCGGCCACCAGATAGTTCAGCCAGTCGGGGATGGTAAAACCGGCGACGTAGGCATCCGTCTGCGGTCCAGCGCCGAATGCCCACGCGATGTAGGCTTCGCGAACGTAGCCAATCACGCGCGAGAGCATGATCGCGGTCATCATCAAGAGGGTTGCCGAAACTGCTCCGTGCTCGTGGTAAGGCCGGAGGAGGCGGAGAACGCGCGTCAACATTTCAGCCGCAGATCGCCCTAAAGCCGCAATGGGTTTTCATGATGGGTGAGAAGCCTATGGAGAAGCCTACCAGAGTTGTGTCGAAAGCCCAGTGTCGAGTTTGGATATTCGCTCTGGCTGGTGCGGCCGCTCGCTCCCTCCCCGGGCCGGTCCTATGGGGCATCGGTTGCGGCCGGCGCCGTCTTGGCCGCCAAACCGAGAAACGATAGGAGTTTCCTCGCCGCTTCATGGCCGGTGCGAATGCAGTCGGGAACCCCGATGCCACGGTACGCGTTGCCCGCGAGAGCTAAGGAGGGAAGCGGCGAGAGCAAATTGTCGATGCGCGCTAGGCGCTCTAAGTGGCTCACTCCATATTGCGCCATGGCGCTCTTCCATCGGTACAGGCGTGCCGACAGAGGGTCGGCTCGCAGGCCCATAATCTGCTCGAGCTCCTGGGAGGCAATCTCGACAATCTCCTCATCGGAGAGCGCAAACAGGATTTCATTGCGGGCTCCGCCGATGAAGCAGCGGAGGAGAGCGCGATCCTCCGGCGCGCGGTAAGGGAACTTGTTGTGCACAAACGTCGCTGCCAAGATTCGCCGGCCTTCGCTCGCGGGAACCAAAAATCCAAAGCCCGGCGGCAGCCAAGTCCGCACTGCCTGGTCGTAAACCAAGTTGACCGTGATCGAGGATGTGTAGGGAATGCCCAGCAATTCCTCCCCCAGGGGCGCACTGGTCCCCCGGAGCAGCCCGGCAGCCACGGGAGCCGGAGTGGCAACAATCACGCCATCAAACTGCTCGGATCGAGGGGGAGTTGAAACCATCCAGCCTGCATCCTGCCGCTCGACGGCCTGCACTTCGGTTCGCAGGCGTAACGACGTGGGCGGGAGCCGAGAGAGCACCGCGTCTACCATCTGCTGCATGCCCTCCTTCAGGGCAGTGAAAAGTGGCCTCGCAGGCCTGCGATTTGCCGAAGCCGCCTGCTTCCGCGCCGCTAGCATGGCTCGTCCAAGGCTGCCGTAGGTCGCCTCCATCTCGACCAGGCGGGGCAGAACCGCCTGCACGCTGAGTTGGCTGGCCTCACCGCCATACACCCCGGACAGCAGCGGGTCGGCCAAGCCGTCCACCATCTCTCGACCGTAGTGGCGCTCGACCATCGCAGCCACGCTTTCATCCTGGCTGGACTTTCGGGGAGGATGGAACCATTCGAGCGCCATGCGGAGTTTTGTACGCGCCGAAAATAAGGGTGACCACAGGGTTGGCAGAATCTTGGTCGGCACCAGAAACAACAGGCCGTCGGGAATTTCTACCAGGCGTCCTTTTTTCAGGATATAAGTCTTGCGCTCTGCATCGTTCGATGGGACAAGTTGATCTTCGAGCCCGAGTTCACGGCACAGCTCTCGTGCCCATGGTTTCTCGGTCAAAAAAGAGTCGGGGCCGGCTTCGAAGATGCAGCCGTTGCTACGCTCGGTAAGTAATACGCCTCCCAGCCGCGGACCGGACTCGTACAAGACATAGTCGAGGAGTGCACCACCGCGTCTGGACTTCTCAAGCGTAAATGCGGCGGATAATCCCGAGATGCCCCCTCCAATGATGGCAATTCGTAGCATATTGGGCTTTCATTCAGACGCTCGTTGCCGGGAACATCGACTCTGGTCCGAACCGGGAACCTGAGCGCCGCCTGTCCGGGCCGGTGAAATCAGGGGCCGGGAGCTGACTTCGTCATCCGCGACCGGGCGATCTCCGCCAGGGCCTTCGTCAGCAAGGGCGAGTCATTCAACGACTCAGCCCGCCACAGCCGCATTCCTTGCTGTTCGGCGAACTGCTTGAAGCCGATGTCGATGTCGTAGAGCACCTCAACGTGATCGCAAAGGAAGCCGATGGGCTGGATGAAAACGCCGGGATGACCTTGGCGCTTCCAATCTAAGATCGTGTCTTCGACCGTCGGCCCAAGCCAGGCTCCCCCCGACATACCCTGGCTTTGAAAGGCGAACTTCCACAGGGAAGGAGGCAGGGAAGTAGTGCGCGCCACCAGTGCCGCCGTCTCCTTGGTCTGGGTCTCATAGGGGTCGCCTTCCGTGACGCTGCTTAGGGGAACGCTGTGGGCGGTGAAGATGACGGGAACTTGGGCTCGAGCCTCGCGGCAGGCCCGCTCCCATCCCGCCTGCAGCTTGGCAGCAAAGGCCTCGATGAGCCGGGGATGATCGTGCCAGGACTCCACAAAATCGAAACCGAACGGGGGTTGCCCGTTGCGGCTTAGCGCCGAGCGATAGAGGCCGACGCTGGTGCGCGAATTGTGCGGCGCCAGGCAGATGACGATCGCCTGGGACACCTGATCGGCAGTCATGGCGTCGATCGCGGTAGCGATAAACGGCTTCCAGTTTCGCATGCCGACATAGACCGGCAACCCCAATTCCCGCGCCAGAAGCTCTCCCTGCTTCACGGTCAGCTCGGTCAGCGGAGAGCGGCCGATCAGCCCATAGCGATGTTGCACCTCTTCGATCACCCGGGTAGGAACCGGACGTCCTCCCGTGACCTGCCGAAGAAACTCCGGAATCTCATCCACCGAATCCGGACTGCCATGAGCCAGCAGCAGGACCGCCTTCTTCTTCGCGTTGGATACAGTGCTCACGATGTCCTGGTCGGATGCTCCTGCACCAACCTGGCGAGCGCTTTGACATTTTCCACCGGGGTCTCTGGCAGGATACCGTGACCCAGGTTGAAGATATGCCCCGGCCGTCCCCCGGCGCGGTGCAGGATGTCCTCGGCTCGCAAGCGTAGTTGTTTCCAGTCGGCAAACAGCAGAACCGGGTCGAGATTCCCCTGCACGGCCCCGCGAAAGTTCAAACTTCGCCAACCCTCGTCGAGGGGAATGCGCCAGTCGAGGCCAATCACCTCTGCACCGGTTTCCTTCATGGAGGGCAGCAGGGTGGCGCTATCGGTGGCAAAGTAAATAACCGGCGCACCGGTATGCTGTAGCTTGCGTACCAGTTCCGTGGTCCGCGGCAGCACGTATTGCCGATAATCCTCGACACTCAAGCAGCCCGCCCAACTGTCGAAGACTTGAATGGCATCCGCGCCGGCCCTCACTTGGTCGGTTGCGTATGCCGAGGTTACTTGGACCAGCTTCTCCATCAGTTGGTCCCAGGTGCGGGGAGATCGGTACATCATCTTCTTGGTGTGAACGTAATTTCGCGAGCCGCCGCCCTCGATCATATAGCTGGCCAAGGTGAAAGGTGCCCCGCAAAAGCCAATCACCGGCAGGCGGGTGGCGAAATGCCTCGAGACCAGGCGCACTGCTTCCGACACGTATCCCAATTCGGCAGCGCCGTCGGCATGCAAGCCCTCGACGGCCTGCGGGCTGCGCACGGGAGTCGTGACCACGGGTCCTTCCCCGGCTTCGAAGTGGAAGGGCAATCCCATCACCTCCAGGGGGAGCAGCAGGTCGGCAAAGATGATGGCGGCATCCACCTGCAGGATCTCGGCAGCCGTGATCGTGACCTCGGCGGCGATGGCAGGCCGCTTACAGATTTCAATCAGGGAGTATTGTTTGCGTACCGCACGGTATTCTGGCATATAGCGCCCTGCCTGCCGCATGAACCACACCGGCGTGTGTTCGGCAGCTTGGGCCTTGCAGGCCTTCACAAACAGGGATTCCGGCGCAGACATGAACCCTTCACTGTAGCATCTCCGGCCTCTTCCGGGTACGGCGGAGCAATTCCACCCCGCTTTTCTGCCCTTGGGCGATCTCCCGATCCATGTGTCGCCAACAGATGCCCTGCCGGCGTCATCCTACCAGTATTAAAATCTATGGAGGAGGAGTTATGCGAACGCGAAAGGAAAAGATTCTATTTGATATCTTGCTTGGCGCGGGCCTCGCTTTGCTGGACGGGTTAAGGGAGCGGGTGGCGGAAGGCGCTAGCAGTTTTTCCGGACGTGCCGGGCGTGCCGGGGAAACGGCACAGGATATTTACGAGCGCGCTTCCGATCGCGCCCGCCGAGCGGCGGACGTGATTCGTGGCGAAGATCATCGGGGTGTCAACACAGCTCTGGCCGTTTTGATTGGACTGGGCATTGGGGTGGGAGTGGGATTCCTGCTCGCCCCGACCAGCGGGGAAATCACCCGTGACAACATCGCGCAAAAAGTTCGTGATCGCTTCCCCGAGAAAGAGGCGACCGGGACCTACGGGAGCTAGGAGTGGGTAGAAAGGATGCTTTGTAATTGCGTCCCTGAAAGAGGCGACCGGGACCTATGGGAGCTAGGAGTGGGTAGAAAGGATGCTTTGTAATTGCGTCCCTTCGCTCGCCGGAGAAGTGTCTAAGGAGGAGGGATGAGGCCTCGAAAGGTGCTCGCGTCCATCGTGCTGGGGGGAATATGGCTGGCGGCGCTCGCCCAAAGCTCGTCGGCACTTCTTCCGGCTCTTCCTCCCCAGGCTCCCGGCGGCGCAACGCCGAGCCCGTCGACCGGCTCCAACTCCCAGGCGAAGACCGAGGAAAAAACAGCCTCCGGGGCTGCGAGCGTTAAGCCCAGGCCGTTCATGGGAACGGTATTGCGCCGAAACGGCATTTACGTGCTGCGGGCCGGCGATTTGGAGTACAAGCTCGAGCTCGATGATCCCGACAAGGCGAGGCGCTACCTGGGCCAGAGCGTGAAAATTCTGGGCACGCTAGACAAGCAAGCCAATACCCTTCATATCAAGACAATCGAGCGCTCACCCTAGAGCTAGTCACGTCGTTGGCACGGGATTTCTCGAAACCGCGGCAAACCGCGGTTGCCGCTTTTGCGCCGTAAGTCGGTTCGGCGGGTTCGGGAAGATCGTTATGGGCGGCGCAGGCTGGCTTGTTGTTTCTGCGCCAGAATCTGCTTGGCATGGCGGAGTTCCGGCCGGTCGGAGCTTCCTCCGGCGCATACTTTGAGCAGTGCGGCGTAATAAGCATTGGCTTCTTCGCTCTTGCCCGCCAACTCGGCGCTCTGGGCCGCTCCGTAGAGGCCATCAAAGCGGTTCGGGTTGAACTTCAAGTCAGCCTGATACTCGGGCAAGGCTTCCTGCGGACGGTTCAGCTCGAGCAGCATGTCGGCCAGCATTTCCCGGGCGGGAAGTGCCAAGGGCCGGTCTCCCTGCGCTTCCTGGGCTTCGGCGATCCTCCGCAAAGTGGTCAGCGCCTCATCGTTCCTGCCTTCGGCATGCGCCAGCCAGGCCGCAGCCTGTTCCCAATGCTGTTCGGCAAAGTCGGCAGACTCGGTGTTGTGTTGCCGTACCAGGCTCCGGTGAATGGATAGGATGGCAGCCAGATCCTGGCGTGCCTCGTCCAGGTGTCCCGTCCGAGCATGACCGATGGCGCGGGTCCAGTAGGTGCTCACGCTGTCTTCAGGGTTGGCCTCAGCCACGGCATCGAGTGTGGCCGCGTTGCTCCAGTGGTGCAGTTCTAGCTCATAGCGGGCAGGAAGTCGGACGAGAGCCCGAAAGCGGGGATCAAAACCCGGACCGGACGTGTCCTTCATCGCAGGCATCGCTTTGACTTCTTCGATCAAATGCCAGGCGTCTGCCTCTCGGCCGGTCTGGAGATACGCGTACTCGAGAAAATCCATGGCGGGGAATTCCTGGCCTTCGCTCCCCATGTGGTACGCGGCCGCGTTGCGGGTGGCCTCAATCGCGGCCTGATTGGCGGCAATATCGTCTTGCCACTGCCCAAGCCAGGCGAAGATGAGGGATGGCATATGCCAAGCATGGGGCGATGCGGGGGCGATTTTGGGGTATCGCTCGGCCGCAGCCAGCCCGAGCTTTGCCATCTGCGGCGTGTCGTAACTGTGAATCAGATAGTGAGCCACTCCCGGATTATCCGGCGCTTGGACAAACAGCGGTTCCAGTAGCGCGGCTGCCTTTTTTTGATGGCTGAAGCTCGGGTCGCGATCGGGAGCGGATGCCAACAGGGACAAGGCATAGAAGCAACCAGCCTCAAGATCCTCAGGATGATGCCGATAGGCCACTTCCATCGCCTTTGAGTAGGCAGCCACGCGAGCGTCGTAGTCGCGTTTCTTTTTTCCCCCGTAGAAGGCGGCGATGGCGGCAATGTAGCCCCACTCTCGATCATCGTGCGAGTGCAGCGCTCTCGCCCGCTGGACTTCGGCTCTTCCTCGCTTGAGAGTGGCTTGATCGGGACGGTTCCAGAGCTGGTGCCAATAACTCATCGCTATTCCCCAGTGGGCTATGGCGCAGTGGGGATCTTCGGCCGCGACCTGCTGGAACTGTTTGCGCGCTTCCCCGTACCAGAAATCATGCAGCAAAGCCACGCCCCGCTCGAAGCCCTGCTGGACGGATTCCGCACAAGAGGTTGGAAAATGCACAGTTCCGAGTTGATTGGAGGCAAGCTCCTGCTGCCCATCCGCCTGGTCATTCGCGGCTGCGATGCCCGAGCAGACCAGGCAGACTACGAGCCGGGCCAGGCTTTTCTTCATGGAGGGACTCACTGAGCAGGGAGTCTAGTTCGTATCGGCGGAGATGGTCAACCGGCTGCCTCGACTGTCTTGGCCCTGCTTGTTCCTGAAGTATGGACGATCGGCGACGGTCCGGAGACCAACCAAAAGGCGAAGGTGGCGGGGCTCCAGATTTCGTTTCGGCGGTCGCTACTGCAAGCGGAAGCGCTCGTTCATAAGCCGCTGGAGGCGGGGCTTGTAGAGAATATCGTAGGCGAA
>JASHSL010000249.1 GCA_030040855.1 Terriglobales bacterium | reverse complement strand
TTTCCCCCAAGCAACAGCGGGCAGCCATTCAGCGAACCGAGGCATTCCGCAAAGAGGAGATCGCGGACACTCAACCCGCTGTGAGTGTGCAGTAACGAAAAAGACGGACAATCAACGGACAAAAGCTAAAGGGCACCCCATGCCGGGTGCCCTAACTGCTTGAAAGAATGGCTCCTCAGGTAGGACTCGAACCTACAACCCTCCGGTTAACAGCCGGATGCTCTGCCATTGAGCTACTGAGGAGTGCGAGGGCGCCTAGCAGCGCTCAGTACGAAAGTTATCATATCACCGGCACGTCGGTGTGAAAACATCACTCCCGCTTCAGGAAACCAGCAACGAAACAAGGATGCCTGAGCTGTTCGACTTGCAGTTTTGTTAACCTAAAGAGTCGAAGCGCTCGGTTCCGTTAGGGCTTGGGGCCGACGACGTATGCATGCAAGGAGCCATTTCGCTTGCAGTGGGTTCTCATCAGCTGTCCTCTTTTGTGGGCGGCCACGCTCTCAGCAACAGATGATTCTTCCGGTCTGGCTACGCCCTCGACCGCACCACCAAGAGTAAAGAAAGAAGTGGTCGAGGACGTCATTCACGGCCATCGGATCGTCGATCCCTATCGCTGGTTGGAGGACGCGAACAATCCCGAAACCGAGCAGTACGTGCGCCAGGAGCTTGCCTATACGCGTAGGGTTCTCGATCCTTTGTCGGGGAGGCAACAGATCCAACAGCGCATCACACAACTGGCTAGCATTGGAACCCTCACTGCCCCGCAGGTTGCCGGCAAGTATTACTTCTATACGCGACGCGAAGGAACGCAGAATCAGCCGGTGCTGTTGGTGCGGGAGGGACTTCACGGCAAAGATCGGACTTTGGTTGATGTCAACCAGATGGAGGTCGACGGCACTGTCGCGCTCGACTGGTGGTTCCCTTCCGACGATGGCAGGTACGTGGTCTATGGCACTTCGACGAGTGGCTCCGAGGAAAGCGTTTTGCACGTGATCGAAAGCGCGACCGGCAGGATTTTGCCGGACACAATCGAGCGTACGCGCTTCGCCAGCATTGCCTGGAAAAAGGACAACTCAGGGTTCTATTACACGCGCCATCCGAAGAAAGGCGAAGTGCCGGCGGGAGAAGAAGTCTATCACGTGAAGGTTTTTTATCACGCGATCGGTCAAGACCCGGTGCAAGATCCGCTCATCTTTGGGGAAGGGCGGCATGCGCAGGACATCCCACAAGTTGCCTTAGCGGATGATGACGACCGCTGGCTACTGATCACGGTGTTCGAAGGCTGGGCGAAGAGTGAAATGTACTTGCAGGACTTGAAGGCGGGAACCGCGCCGGTCGAGCTTACCAACGGCAAATCCTTCCTTTACAGCGCAGAGGTGTTCCGCGGGCAACTTTACATCACGACCAATGAAGATGCCCCCCGTTTTCGCGTGTTCACCGTCGATGCCGCCAATCCAAAGCGCCAAGAATGGAAAGAGATCATTGCCCAGGGTGAGGTCGTCTTGAAGGGGATCAGCATCTTCGGCGGAAAATTGTTGGCGCAGTACGAGAACAATGCCAGCTCACAGCTGAAGCTGTTCGATCTGAACGGCCAAGAGTTGACCGAGATTCGACTGCCTACGATTGGCACGGTGAATACTCTCGGGGGACGATGGGATCGCGGTGAGGTGTTCTTCGACTTCGTATCGTTCACGGTTCCACCTTCGGTATATCGCATGGAACTGGCTTCGCGCGGCTGCGAAATTTGGGACAAGGTGGAGGCGCCGGGCATCGATCCTTCCGCCTATGTGGTAAAGCAGCTTTGGTTTCCTTCGAAAGACGGGACCAAAATTCCCATGTTTGTCTTCCACCGGCAAGGCCTGGCGCTCGACGGCAAGAACCCGACGTTATTAACCGGTTACGGCGGCTTCAACCTTAGTCTGACACCCGACTTCCGCGGCAGCCGCTTCCTGTGGCTGGAACACGGCGGAGTGTTCGCGGTGGCCAACCTGCGCGGCGGTGGCGAGTTTGGCGAGGAGTGGCACCGGGCAGGCATGCTGGACAAGAAACAGAACGTCTTTGACGATTTCATCGCGGCGGCGGAGTATCTGATGGCAGAGAAATATACGGACAAGGAGCGACTGGCGACCCAGGGTGGTTCGAATGGTGGCTTGTTGATGGGTGCGGCATTCACCCAGCGTCCCGATCTGTTTCGCGCCGTCGTCTGCCAGGTACCCTTGCTTGACATGTTGCGCTACCCGCATTTTCAGATTGCGAAGCTGTGGATTCCAGAATATGGCTCGGCGGACGACGCGCAGCAATTTGAGTGGCTGTACGCCTACTCGCCCTATCATCACGTGAGGCCCGGCCTAGAGTATCCGGCGATCTTATTTATCACCGCAGAAAGCGATACCCGCGTTGATCCCATGCACGCCAAGAAAATGACAGCCCTCATGCAAGCCGAAGCCGCCAATGGGCAGAGCCCTAGCCGTCCGATCCTGTTGCGCATCGAGACCAAAGCTGGGCATGGTGCCGGGAAACCGATTACCAAGCAGATCGAAGAGCTGACCGACGTCTACTCCTTTTTATTATGGCAATTGGGCATGAAGGCATGAGGCTTCCGAGGTGAAGCGTCTGCGGGAGGCGAAGATTAGAAGGTGGGCCGGCCTGTGGCTAAAGTTTAGCGTCTGGCAAGAATGCTGAGTGACCAAGAGATGGCATCCGAACAATTGCTGCTTGAGGCTTTGCTGGACTCCTGGGACCAGAACAACACCATCCTGCTCAACCTGCTCCGCATCCTTCCGAAGGGCGGACTAGAGGCCCGGACCAGCCGCATCGAGCAAATGTTGAAGGAAAGCGCCAAAGCCGTGCGGGACGCGGTGAAAGGCAGGCGGGAGGCCGGCCGAGGCATGGACCTTCACTACGACCATCCCATCCTCCTGCTCGAGCACATGGTCTGGCAGGAGGGCTACCATCACGGATAGATGAAAGCTGGCGCGCAAAGCAGCCCACCGCCGTTTGGACGACAAGACCGCTGGTAGGGTCCCATGGCGCGTTTGGATGAACAAGAAGTGAACGGTGGAAACCTGCGCTACCGGCGCGGGGCAAAAGATCGGCAATTACTCAGTGCGGAGGGCTTCGATAGGATCAATCGCCGCGGCCCTGCGCACCGGAGAATGCAGAGGCAAGCCCGCCGAGGACGAGCAGCAATGTGACGGCTGCCATCGTCCACGGGTCATGCGGCGTGACGCCGTATAGGAAAGTTCTCAGGAGTTTGCTCGATCGAGAGGCCAAGGTCAGTCCTAGCACCGAACCCGAGAAAAGCACCCACCCCAGCTGGCGCAAGATTATCCACATTACATCACGCTGCTGCGCGCCAAGCGCGAAGCGGACAGCTAGTTCTCTGTTTCGCTGAGCAAGCATATAGGCGAGCAAGCCATAGATTCCGGCTAGGGAAAGCAGCAGCGCACACCCGCTGAAGATCTCGAGGAGCTGGGCCGCCAAATGCTGGCTGCCATAGGAATCCGCGACGATCTGATCCATGGTGGATAATTTGCCGGCTGCAAGTTCCGGGCTCGCCTCACGCATCAAACGTCGCCGTTCGGGGAAGATGGAAGCGGGACTGCGGTTCGTGCGTACGGCCAAATCCATCGCAAGCCCCTGGGCCGTGTTGTAGAACGCACTGTCGGGGGTGATCTGCGGGATACAAACCTCAAGTTCGGGTTGGGATGGTTCGGCGACCGACACCTGCCGCTCGTCATCGAGAACGCCAATCACCGTCGCCTGCCGATTCTCGTCATAACTGATCAACGGCTGGCCAAGGAACTTGCTCGGATTGGAATCGTCTCCCAGAAAGGCCTTTACGAACGCACGATTGACGACCACCACGGGCTGCGAGCGAGAGGTATCGTGCTCATTAAAAAATCTCCCTTCCAGCATGCGGAAATCGAATACCCGCTGCATCTCGGGGCTAACGGCACGAAACTGGGCGCGCAGGTTCCGCTGCCGCACGTCGGCCTCCGTATTGCCTTCGGCTAGGAA
Source organism: Terriglobales bacterium (assembly GCA_030040855.1). Classification (GTDB taxonomy): domain Bacteria; phylum Acidobacteriota; class Terriglobia; order Terriglobales; family Acidobacteriaceae; genus JAFAGX01. The sequence continues at coordinate 12,900 of JASHSL010000249.1, read as the reverse complement.
CGTGACCTCCATTTGAAACGTCTTGCCCAATGGCACCTCGGTCATCAAAGAGGCGCTTTCGACGCCGGGCAGGCGCTCGACGCGCTCGAGGAGGGGCTGGTAAAGTTCGGTTCGAATATCACGTCCTGTGAACTTGTAGGCGGGAATTGTCATATTGGCGACGATCACGTGATCGGTGCGGAATCCGAGCGGCAAGTGTCGGAGGGCGTAGAGGGTGCGCAACAGCAAGCCACATCCGATTGAGAGAGTCAGCGACAGAGCAACCTCTGACACGGCAAGGAGGGAGCGAGTTCGAAGCTGCGCTCTGGCCGGGCTAGTCCCGGCGCTGCCGGCGCGGAGCGCGGATTCCACGGATGCTCGTGAAGCCGATACCGCCGGCCAGATCGAGGATAGAAGCCCAGTGACAAGGGTGAGCGCGAATAGCACCAGCACGACCGAAGCGTTCGGCGTAAGCGGCGTTTGAAGGTTGAACGGAGTGGCCAAGACGTAGGCAAAGAGCCTCAGGATCAGGACCGCCAAACCTAATCCGACAACGGAGGCGACAGCACTGAGTATGAGTCCTTCTACCAGAAACTGCTCGAGATCTGGGGACGATTGGCTCCCAACGCCGCGCGGACGGCAATCTCGCGCTGGCGGCCTGTCGAACGTGCCAGCAGTAGGCTGGTAGCGTTTACGCAGGCAATGAGCCAGAGAACAGCGGCGGCGCCGAACAATACCAGCAACGCCTCGCTCATGTTTGCCCCGACTAATGAATCTGCGTAGCGCTGCACCTGGATCGAAGCGACTTCTGCCGCTCCTCCGGGTCGGTATAGAACTGAGACACTGCAGACGGAATGCTTTTCAATTCAGCGTCAACGGCGGCCAGCTTTAGGCCAGCTTTCACTCGTGCAATGGTTGAGTAAGTGGGAGTTTCATGCTTGGCCCGCCCGGCGTCGGCGTTTCCTAGGACGACCGGTATCCACACGACAGGGTTGACGCTGTCCAAGGGAAAGGTGAAGCCGGGCGGCATGACGCCGATCACCGTGTAGGATCGCCCATTGAGTGTCACCGCCCGGTTGAGAATCGTATCCTGATGAGCATAAAAGCTCTCGCCACGCCATGTCGCTCAGAATGATGGTGTTTGAGTCCGGATCGTCGACGGAGCCGGTGTCAGCGCGCTGTCGAAATCCACGGCCGAGGCTCGGCTCCACACCCAAAGTTGCAAAGAGATTGCCGCTGATCCGGGGAGCGATGACCTCGAGAGATGCGCCATTGCCATCGAGAAAAGAAACGTGATTATTGGCGGAATAGAACGCAAGATCCTCCAGTGTGTGGTTCCGTTGACGCCATTCCCGCAGATCGACGAAGGAAGCACCGTAGTCGCGAGCTCCGCGGCTGCCGGCTTCCTTGATTTCCACTAGTTCATCCGGCTTTTCGTAGGGAAGCGGGCGCAGCATGACCCCATGGATAACCGTGAACCTGGCGCAAGCGGCAGCTAGGCCGACAGCGAGAGTGGCGACAACCGTAAGCGCGAATCCCGAGGATTGGCGAAAACGCCGCACCGCGAATTTCACATCCTGCGGTAGGCGATTCCAGAAGGACCCAGGGAATCTTCTGTTCTCAGGATTCTCTGCCATCGCGCTGACCCCGATCGTGGACCGTAAGCAGGAAGGGCGTCGGACTCGGGAAATTCGAGGTGGTCTGCCAGTCAACGTTTGCCGGCAGCGGTGTCATGGCAAGTATCGCACGCCAGATTTTCTCTTGACAACCGGGGACAAATGTCTAAGATAACAAGACAATATTTATTCATGATAATGAATAGTTATTCATTATGAATAAAGCCCTGCGGCAAAGGGCGATACTTGACCTGCTGCGGCAGGGCCCGATCGCGAATCAAGACGAGTTGCAGCGGGCGCTGCGCAAGCGCGGCTTCAAGGTGGGGCAGGCCACGCTTTCGCGCGACATTCGCGACTTGCAGCTGAGCAAGACCGCCAGTGGCTACGCGTTTCCTCAAGGCGAGAGCGCGACCGCGGCTTTGCCGCCGGTATCGCGCTTGGTACGAGAATTCGTTCTCGACGTCCGGCCGGCGGGAAATCTGTTGGTGATCAAGACCATCGTGGGCAGTGCCCAGCCGGTGGCCGCGGCCCTCGATGAGGAAGAGTGGCCGGAGACGGTGGGGACGGTCGCCGGGGACGACACCATTCTGATTGTCTGCCCGGACAAGCAAGGCGCCAGAAAGCTGGGGCGGCGGATGGAGGAGATGCTGAAGTGAAATCGGGAAAGCTGCAGACCGCGGTCGTGGGCGCAACCGGTTATGCCGGGCTGGAACTCACGCGCATTCTCCTGCGCCACCCTTATCTGCTCCCGCCCCTCCTCGTGCAGCGTTCGGCGGGAAGCGAAGTTCCTCGGGATTTGGCGGAAGTGTTTCCCGTCCTCTCCGGCAATGGAGGCTATCCTCTCCAGAGCCTTTCCTGGCCCGCCCTGAAACGGCAAGGTGTGGAATTGCTTTTCCTGGCCACGCCGCACGAAGTGTCGCGCTCGCTCGTGCCCGAGGCCATGGCAGAAGGCCTGCGGGTGATTGACTTGAGCGCGGCCTGGCGCCTGCGGCGCCAGGAGCACCGTGCCCCGTATCGGTTCGAGGATGAGGATTCGGTTTCCGCCGCCGCACTCATGGAGAAGGCGGTCTACGGCCTGCCGGAGTTGCACAGCCGGCGCATTCGAGAGGCTAGGCTGGTGGCAAACCCGGGATGCTATGCGACCTCTGTGATTCTGGCCCTGGCGCCGCTGGTCGAAGCCGGCCTGGTTGATGAGCAGCGGGGCATCATCTCCGACTCCAAGTCGGGAGTGTCGGGAGCCGGCAAAGAACCGACCGCTCGAACTCATTTCGTCTCCGTGGCCGACAATTTCTCCGCCTACGCGGTTTTCAACCACCGCCACGTGGGAGAAATTCTCGAACAATTGCAGCTGGAAGCTTCGGTGCTTACCTTTACTCCCCACCTGCTTCCCATTCCCCGCGGCATTCTGTCGACCATCTACGTGTACTTGAAGCGGCCGGTCGAGCCCCGCGACCTCGAAGCCACCTTGCGGAGCTTCTATGAAGGATGCCGCTGGGTGCGCATTTTTCCGAGCCCCAAGCTACCGCAGATCCAGTCCTCGCTGCACACCAACTATTGCGACATCGGCTTCTGCCTGGCCGAGGACGGCCGCCGCCTGGTGCTCGTTTCCTGTCTCGATAACTTGCTCAAGGGAGCAGCCGGGCAGGCGGCCGAGAATTTGAACCTCATGTACGGATGGAGCGCGGAGGCAGGTTTGGCATGAGGGTCGTCATCAAGATCGGAGGCGCCGCGCTCGACGATGAGCCCACCCGGCACAAGTGCGCGCGGGCCGTAGGGGAGCTCGCCCAGGATGGCCATCAGGTCGCGGTCGTGCACGGCGGAGGACGGGCGCTCACGCGGACGTTAAAGCTCCTGGGCCAGGAGAGCGAGTTCGTGAACGGATTGCGGGTGACGGATCGGAGAACTCGCGACGTCGCCCTCATGGTGCTGGCCGGCTTGGTCAACAAGCAGCTGGTAGCGGCGATTCAGGCCGAGGGATTTCCCGCGCTCGGTCTTTCCGGAGGGGACGGCATTTCCTTCCAAGCCCGCAAACAGCAAGGCTTGGGTTCCGATCTCGGGTATGTGGGGGAAATTTGCTCGGCAGATGCGCGCTGGCTGGAGCTTATCTGGAACAACGGCGGGATTCCGGTACTGTCCTCGCTCGCCCTGGGCTTGGACGGCGAGTATTACAACGTCAACGCCGACCAAATGGCCGCGGCTTCGGCCGCCGCCTGCCGTGCCGATGCGCTCATTTTTCTCACCGACGTCGCCGGGGTGAAGGATCGCGAGGGCGCGGTGATTCGCTATTTGACCATCGCCGAGGTGGCGCATCTGGCCGCCGATCGGGTCATTGGCGGCGGCATGCTGCCCAAGCTCGAGGCCTCGAAAGAGGCCCTGCGCAAGGGAGTGAGGCGGGTGCGCATCTTCCCTGCCGAACAGGCGGAAGTCCTGCCGCAGTTTTATTTCCGCAAGCTGGAATGCGGCACGGAGGTGACTTCGGCATGAGCCTGGCCAGCGTCATCCGCTCCGAACAGGAGCTTCTCCTGCCCACCTACGACCGGCAAAAGGTGTTATTTGAAAAGGGCCGTGGTGTTTATCTCTGGGACACGCGCGGCCAACCGTATCTGGATTTCCTGAGCGGAATCGGGGTCAACGCCCTCGGTCACCGGCATCCGGCCATTCAGCGAGTCTTGCGGCAGCAAGCCAGCCGGCTCATCCATATCTCGAATTTGTTCTTCCACCCCTATCAGGCGGAGCTCGCCCGGCGACTGACTAAAATCTCGGGCCTCGAGCGGGCATTCTTCGCCAACAGCGGTACGGAGGCCTGGGAGGGAGCCCTGAAGCTGGCGCGTGCCTATGCGCGTAGCCTGGCCACGAACGGCCACCGGCCGAAATGGCGGATTCTCGCCCTGGATCACTCCTTTCACGGTCGCACCATGGGTTCGCTCGCCACCACCGGCCAGGCAAAATACCGCAATCCGTTCGGGCCGCTCGTCCCCGGTGTCAGTTTTGTCCGCTTCAACGACGTTGAAGATCTCAGGCGGCACTTCGACGGCAGCGTGTGTGCCGTGTGCCTGGAGACGATCCAGGGAGAAGGCGGGATTCGTCCGCTCCAGGCGGAGTTCCTCGCCGCGGCGCGAGCGTTGACCCAAAAGAGCGGGGCTTTGTTGCTGCTCGATGAAATCCAGTGCGGGCTGGGCCGCACCGGGCGCTATTTTGCCTACCAACACTATCAGGTCGAGCCCGACATCGTTACCTTGGCCAAACCTCTGGCGGCCGGCTTGCCCCTGGGAGCCATACTCACCACCCGCCGGGTAGCCAACGCGATCGACCCGGGCATGCATGGGACGACCTTTGGCGGAGGACCGCTGGTCTGTCGAGTCGCGATTGAGTTTCTACGCGTGCTCGAGGGACTGTTGCCCCGGGTGGGCGAACTCGGTGGCTACTTCCGCGAAAGACTCGAATGGCTGAGGAGCCAGTACGGATCGGTCGTCGAAGTTCGCGGGATGGGTCTGATGTTGGGCATGGAACTCGATTCGGCCGATCTTGCCAAAGATGTGGTCGCCCGGCTGTTAGCGCGCAGAATTCTCATTAATCGCACCAGCGAGACCGTGCTGCGTTTTCTTCCGCCCTACATCATTCAGAAGCAACATATTGATCAATTGATTCGCGCCCTCTCGCAAGCGCTCGCCGGCGCCCGTCCGAAGCCCGGTCCTGCGCTCCGAACATCCGTCGCAAGGAGTCACCGGTGAACCCTCAAAGTGCTTCCGCCGCCCGGGCGGCAATTCCCGCCATTCCCCAAGCTTTCTCGCGTCGCGACCTGGTTTCGACCCGCGATCTCGGGCCGAGCGGAGTGCGGGCGGTGCTCCACCTTGCCAGAATCATGAAGTCGCGTCCGGCCGCTTTTTCCCGCGCCCTCGCCGGCAAGCAAACCGTGATGTTCTTTGAGAAGCCATCCCTACGCACCCGGCTTACCTTCGAGTCCGGCATCGCGAGTCTTGGCGGCACATCCTTCTTTGTCGATCAAACCCAAGCGCGACTGGATGCGCGCGAGACCGTCCGCGATATCGCGCACAATCTCGAGCGCTGGTTTGATGCCATTGTTCTGCGCACCTTCACACAAACAACCATTGAGTCCATGGCGGAGCACGCTTCGATTCCCGTGATTAACGCCCTTAGCGATCTTGAGCACCCCTGCCAGGCTCTGGCCGACTACTTTACCCTCGCGGAGCGCTTCGGCGAGCTGAGGAGCATCACCCTGGCGTATGTGGGAGACGGCAACAACGTCGCTCATTCCTTGCTGCTGACCGCCGCCTGCCTCGGCTCCTCGCTCCGCCTCGCTCATCCTCCCGGGTATGGCCCCGATCGGGAAATCCTGGGAGATGCTGAAGAGCTTGCACAGAGCACCGGGGCAAAGCTCGAGCTCATGTCCGATCCCCGGACCGCGGTGTGCGGTGCGGACGCGGTGTATACCGACGCCTGGGCGAGCATGGGGCAAGAGCAGGAAAGCGGCGAGCGAGGGCAGATCTTCGCGCCCTACCAGGTCAGTGCGGAGCTGATGGCGCATGCCGCGCCGCATGCCGTCTTCATGCATTGCCTGCCGGCGCACCGCGGGTGCGAGGTCACCGATGCGGTGATGGATTGCGAGCGCTCCCTGATTTTCGAGCAGGCGGAAAACCGCCTGCATGTGCAGAAGGCGGTTTTACACCTGCTGTTGGCCAGCGGAACCCGCTTGCCGGTAAGGAGCGCGCATGCCTGAGAAAATTGTGCTGGCGTATTCGGGGGGGCTCGATACCTCGATCATCATTCCTTGGCTGAAGGAACACTATGCCTGCGAGGTCCTTGCCATGGTGGCCGACGTCGGCCAGGGGGACGATCTCGAAGCGGTGGTCCGCAAAGCGTACGCGACCGGCGCCAGCCAAGTCGTGGTGGAAGACTTGCGGGAGGAATTCCTGACCGGCTATGTCTTTCCTGCGTTAAAAGCTGGAGCGGTGTACGAACACAAGTATCTGCTTGGGACCGCGCTGGCGCGTCCCTTGATCGCCCGGCACCAGGTTGAGCTTGCTCTGCGGGCAGGGGCCACGGCGCTGGCGCACGGTTGTACCGGCAAAGGCAATGACCAGGTTCGCTTCGAAATGGCCTACCAGGCCCTCGCCCCGGAACTGAAAGTAGTGGCTCCCTGGCGGGAGTGGTCGTTGCGCTCGCGCGAGGACTGCCTCGACTATGCCGAGCAACAGGGGATTCCTGTGGCTGCCAGCCGGGACAAAATTCACAGCCGCGATCGCAATCTTTGGCACACGAGCCATGAAGGCGGGGAACTCGAGGACGCTCGCCATGCGCCCTTGCCTACCACCTGGCAGATGACCCGCTCGCCCCAGGACGCTCCCGATCGCGAAGAGCAGGTAAGCATCGGTTTTGCCCAGGGGGTTCCGGTCGCGGTCAACGGACTCGATCTCGATCCGGTGTCATTGGTGGAACTGGTCAACGAGATCGGAGCCCGCAACGCAATCGGCCGGGTGGATCTGGTGGAGAACCGATTTGTGGGAATCAAGTCGCGGGGATGCTACGAGACGCCGGGGGGAACGTTGCTGATTGCGGCCCATGGCGAACTCGAGGGGTTGTGTCTCGAACGCGAGCTGGCCCACTTCAAGCAACAGATCGCGCTGAAATATGCCGAACTCGTCTATTTTGGCTTGTGGTTCACGCCGCTACGCGAGGCCCTCGACGCCTTTGTCGAGGCCACGCAAAAGGAGATGACGGGCACGATCACCCTCTCCTTATATAAAGGCAATATTGCGGTGGTGAGCCGCGAATCCGAGTTTTCCCTCTACCGCACGGACCTCTCCTCGTTCACCATGGGGGATAGCTACGACCAGAAGGATGCGGCGGGATTCATCCGTATCCTGGGCCTGCCCTCGCGGTCGAGGTCGGGCGCTCGCCTGGAGGTAGTCAGATGAAAATGTGGGCGGGGAGATTTCAGCAATCCCTCAATCCCGAGTTCGAGAATTGGCAACGGTCCTTTGCTTTCGACCGTCGCCTCCTTGCCCATGAACTGGCGGCCAGCCGCGCCCATGCCAAGGCGCTCGAATCGGCCGGCATTCTCGACCCCGGTGAGCTCAAGGCGGTTCTTCGCGGGCTCGACCAGATCGGCCGCCAAGCCGCGGCCTCGGCGGAATTCGGCAAGGATAGCGAGGCCGAGGACGTTCACCATTTCGTCGAAAGCCAGCTGGTCGTGTTGATCGGAGAGACCGGTTTTAAGCTGCACAGCGGTCGTAGCCGCAACGAGCAAATCGCCGCCGACCTTCGCCTGTATGTGCGGGCGGCGATTGATCAGGTGCGATCCGAGCTCGCGCAGTTATGCGATGTTTTCCTCGAACGCGCCGAGCGGAGCGGAACCTCGGCCATGCCCGCCTATACCCATCTGCAGTGCGCCGAACCGGTGCTGGTGGCGCATTGGCTGCTGGCCTACGTGGAAATGTTTTTGCGGGACACCGAGCGCCTGGCCGAGGTCCACAAGCGGACCAATCTTTCTCCCCTCGGGTCCGGGGCCGTGGCCGGCGCCACCCTGGCGCTGGAGCGCGACGCTATGGCCGCGGATCTCGATTGCCAGGGCATCACCGCGAACAGCATCGATGCCACCAGCGATCGCGATTTCGTGGTCGAGTTTTCGAACGCTCTTGCGCTGGTGGCATTGCACTTGAGCCGTTGGGCGGAGGAGATGATCCTGTTTTCCTCCGTCGAGTTCGGGTTTGTCCGCTCGCCCGAGGCCTACTCGACGGGCAGCAGCGCCATGCCGCAGAAGAAGAATCCCGATCTAGCGGAGCTCGCGCGCGCGAAATCGGCACGCGTGATCGGCCAGGTTACCGCCTTGCTCGCGACCCTCAAAGGCTTGCCGCTTGCCTATCACAAGGACTTGCAGGAGACCCAGGAGCCGCTGTTTGCCGCCTTTGAAACCGTACAGGCCCTGATCCCGCTGGTGCGCGGCTGGATGCAGGAGGCGGAGTTCGATTACCCGCGCATGCAGGAACGGGCCCAGTCCGGGTTCATGAACGCCTGGGCGGCCGCCACCTATCTGGTCAAGCGAGGCCTTCCGTCCCGGCTGGCCCACGAGGTGATCGGACGAGCCGTGCAGCTCTGCCTTCAGACGAACCGCGAACTCAGAGAGCTCACGCTCGACGAACTGCGCCGCCTCAGTCCGCTGTTTGACCAAGACTTTTACGCCTGTCTCGGTCTCGACGCGGTTCTCGCCCTGCACGATGTTCCCGGGGGGACGGCCCCGGTTCGGGTGCGGCAGGCACTGCGCCAGGCACGAGAGAAGGTCGACTTACTCCGCGAGAACGTTCATGCGCACGCGTAAGGCGATTCTGCCGGATGCCCGGAGGATTCATGAGCTGATCGCCGCCTATGCGATGGACGGTACCCTGCTGCCGCGCAACCTGGCGGAAATTTGCGAGAATGTGCGGGACTTCGTGGTGTTAGAGGACCGAGGACGCACCATCGGATGTGGCGCGCTTCACCTCTACGGCATGCACTTGGCGGAAATTCGCTCGATCACGGTCGCTCGCTTTGCCCAGGGCCAAGGCGGGGGCCAACTTTTGGTGAAAGCCCTGCTCGGGGAGGCCAAGAAGCATCGCGTCAGCTGCATTTGCCTGTTCACGCGGACGCCGGAATTCTTTGGCCGGCTGGGCTTTCAGCTGGCGCAGAGGGAAGATCTCCCGGACAAGGTTCGAAAAGATTGCTGCGTCTGCCCGCGTCTGAACAACTGCGACGAAGTGGCCATGGTGCGCGGGGAGCTTCCCAAATTCGCCATTCTTCCCGAGCCGCCGCGCTGGCTGGTGAAGCTTCCGCTATGAAGCACGGCCTGCCCACCCCCATCGAACTGCCCTTGGGTTTCACGTTTGCGGCCGGGGCGGCAGGGATCAAAGCGAGCGGCCGCCCCGATGTGGCCTTGGCCGAAGCTTCGCCCGGGACCACCGCCGCCGCGGTTTTTACCCAGAACCGAGTCGTCGCTGCGCCGGTCACGGTGGGACGGGAGTTCCTGGCCAGGACCCGCGGCCGAGTCCGCGCTGTCCTGGTCAATTCGGGAAACGCCAACTGCGCCACCGGTCCGGCGGGAATCAGCGTTTGCCGTCGCCTCTGCTCGGAACTGGCCCGCAGGTTAAACATTCAAACCGAAGAGGTCTTCCCTTCCTCGACCGGGATCATCGGCGTGCCTCTGCCGGCACGCATGCTGGTCGAGAACCTGCCCGGACTGGTGGCGGCGCGAGCGCACACGGCGACGGCGGTAGCTCGCTTTGCCCAAGCGATCATGACCACCGACACAGTGCCCAAGCTGGCGTCCCGGTCTTTTCCCTCCCGGGCGGGCCGGGTGAACCTGCTCGGCATCGCCAAAGGCTCGGGCATGATTCATCCCCAGCTTGGGACCATGTTGGTCTTCCTGTTTAGCGACCTTGCTGCCACGCCTCTCGAGCTCCGGGCCCTGCTCGGCGGCGTTTTGGACGAGACCTTCCACTCGATTTCGGTCGACGGCGATACCTCGACCAATGACACGGTTCTGCTTCTGGCGTCGGGCCGAAGCGGGGCGAGCCTCGACCATCGCGGCGTCCAAAAACGCTTCCGGGAGGCTCTCGTCGACGTCTGCCGGTCGTTGTCAGAGCAGATCGTAGGCGACGGCGAGGGGATCCAGCACCGGGTGTATTTGCGAATCGAGCAGGCCAGAAACCGCCAGGAAGCACTCGAGACCGCGCAAGCGATTGCCCGCTCCTTGTTGGTGAAAACAGCCTGGGCGGGGGCCGACCCCAACTGGGGACGTATTCTCTCTGCCATCGGCATCGCCAAACCCCCGATCGACGGGGGCCGGGTTGACATCCTGATCGGCAATCAACTGGTTTGCCGTCACGGCGCCTGCCACCGCTTCGATACTGCCAAAGCGCACGCCGAGATGTCCAAGCCAAGCTACGAGATTTCGGTCCGACTGCGCCGAGGGCGGGCGAGGGTTGTCTTTCTGACTACCGACTTGTCCACGGAGTACGTGCGTCTGAACGCTCAGTATTCAACCTAACTCTTGTTTTTGTAGGCACTTCTCAGAAAGCCATCTCTAAGCGACGGCAAAGACGGAGCCGGTGGCAGGGCGCGCCGAGAGTCACCGGGGGCGGACGGGAGACCGATTTAGGCTTGACTTTCTGGGTGGGGCCAGGTAGGATATTCCCTTTAACCGACCGACCGGTCGGTATTTCAATGCCCGTTTCAGGGAGGCTGCCCGGTGGCAACCATTTTCTATGAAGCTGACGCCAATCCAGCTGTCTTGAAGACGAAGACGATCGCGATTATGGGCTATGGCAGTCAAGGGCATGCTCAGGCCCAGAATCTGCGCGACAGTGGCTATAAGGTCATTATCGGGCTCGAGGCCCAGCGCCCCAGTGCGCAACAAGCGGTGGCGGACGGGTTCGAGGTGTTTCGACCCGTCGAAGCCGCCAAGCGGGGGGACTGGATCCAGATCCTCACTCCTGACGAGAGCCAGCACACGCTCTATGAGGCCTCGATCAAGCCCTGGCTCAGTGCGGGCAAGGTTCTCGGGGTATCGCACGGCTTCAGCATTCATTTCAAAACGATTACGCCGCCCGAGGACGTCGACGTGGTCATGATCGCGCCGAAAAGCCCGGGTCATCTGCTGCGCCGGGTTTACATGGAAGGCCGGGGGGTTCCTTCCCTGCTGGCCATTCATCAGGACGCCAGCGGCCGCGCCCGCGAGTACGCGCTGGCCTACGCCCATGGGATCGGTTCGACCCGCGCGGGCGTGCTTGAAACCACCTTCAAGGAAGAAACCGAGAGCGATCTGTTCGGCGAGCAGGCAGTGCTTTGCGGCGGCCTGACCTCGCTCATCAAGAAGGGATTCGAGATCCTGGTCGAAGCCGGTTACCAGCCCGAAGTTGCCTATTTTGAGTGCCTGCATGAAATGAAGCTGATCGTCGACCTGATTTATGAAGGCGGCCTCGGCCGCATGCGCTACTCCGTCTCGAATACGGCGGAATACGGCGATCTGACCCGGGGCCAGCAGGTAGTTGGAGACGCCACCCGCGCCGCCATGAAGGAGGTTTTGGCGCGCATTCAGGACGGCAGCTTCGCGCGCGAATGGATGGAGGAGAACAAAACCGGCGGGCGGAAATTCGCCGCCCTGCGAGAGCAGGAAAAGCGGCACCCCATTGAAGTGGTGGGGGCGCAGCTGCGCGGCATGATGTCCTGGCTACCCCAAGGCGCCCAGCCACCGGCAGGCAAACCCGAAACCAAAGAACGGCGGGCGGCCAAGGTGGTGAATGCCTAGAGGAGCCGAAATCGTTCTCAGCTGCTTGCGCGGCGAGGGAGTGGACTTGGCCTTTGGCTACCCCGGAGGCGCGATCATGCCCTTGTATGACGCGCTCGAGGGCAGCGGCATCCGCCACATTCTGACTCGCCACGAACAAGGCGCCGTGTTTGCCGCCGAAGGATATGCGCGAGTCACCGGCAAAGTTGGGCTGGCCATCGCCACCAGCGGGCCGGGCGCCACCAACTTGATCACTGGGATCGCCGATGCCAAGATGGATTCGGTCCCCCTGGTCACCATTACTGGCCAAGTGCGCAGCCCACTCCTCGGTAGCGACGCTTTTCAGGAGACCGACGTCTTCGGTCTGACGCTTTCCCTTACGAAATGGAGCCGGCTGGTCTGCTCCGTGGAAGAAATTCCTGCGGTGATTGCCGAGGGGTTTTACTGGGCGCGCAGCGGGCGGCCGGGGCCGGTTGTCATTGACATCACTACCGACGCCTTGAAAGCAAGCATGGAGTTTGCCGGCCCAACTCAATTTCAGCCGCCGGTCCCGCCGGCCGACAGGTACGACCGGGAGGAGTTTGCCGCCGTGCTCGCGCTCCTCGAGCAGGCGAAGCGCCCGGTGGTTCTGGTTGGGGGTGGGGTGAAGCTCTCCGGCGCGACCCACCTTTTGCGGGAACTGCTCGATCGGATCAAAATCCCGACCTTGGCGACCCTGCACGGGTTGGGGGCGGTGCCGGCAGAAGCCCCATACTATCTGGGCTTGGTGGGGATGCATGGCACGCGGGCCGCCAACCTCGCACTCGACGAATCCGATGTCTTGCTGGTTTTCGGAGCGCGGCTGGATGACCGGGTCACGGGCGAGCCGACGCGCTTTGCGCCCCGCGCCCGCATCGTGCACTTTGAAATCGATCCCGCACAGCTCGACCGTCCGCGCACCTGTGACGTCGCCGTCCTCGGTGATCTTGCCCACACCCTTCCGGCCTTTGGCCAGGCCGTCGGGCGCGTCTCGTTGCCCGACTGGAG
>JASHSL010000248.1 GCA_030040855.1 Terriglobales bacterium | reverse complement strand
AGCTGTATGAGGGATTCGTGGCGCAGCTGAATCGGGATCTGGCGCGTTTTGAGCAGTTGAAGAAAGTGGTGCTGATCGCCGAGGAGTTTTCCGCGGAAAACGGCCTGCTCACGGCCACCATGAAGGTGCGCAGACAGGCAGTCGAAGAACGATATCGGCGCCAGATTGAAGAGACCTATGCCCAGACAGAAGCCGAGACGGCCCAAGGGAATGGATCTCCCTCCGTCGTTCCCTAGGCCGCCTAATGGGCAAGAAGGTCGCGCCCCTCGGTATTGGAGGACCATCACCCCCAACGATTGATGGAAGAACAAGGATATGATGCTGTGCTCATCGGAACTGGCTCCGGGCTGCCGGCGTTCATGGATGTTCCCGGCAAGCACCTGAATGGCATGTACTCGACGAACAAGTTTCTGACGCACGGTTATGAGTTTCCCCGGTATGATGAGCTGCTGCTCCATTTCCCCGGGAAAGATGTGGCTGTAATCAGGCAGCAAGACCGCGCTGGACGCAATTCGTTCGGCCTTGCGCTTGGGCGCTGCCAAGACATAGACCTCATTTATCGTCGTAGTGAAGCCGAAATATCGGGGCGCGAGGAAGAAGTGAAACATGCCCCGAGTTCCACTCCGACGACAAGGGATGGTTATCTGGCATGCGCTGCACGCGTAGGGAATTAGGGGAACCTTATGCTTCCGAGCGGAGACGGCCAGTGCTGCTCAAGGGGTCGGATTTCGACCTGCCGTTGTCGGTTGCGGTGATTGCGATCGGCACTAGCGCCAACCCTTTGATCCAATGTACTACGCCAGGTCCTGCTACCGACGGGCGAAATTACATTGAGGCGGATCCGACCTCCCAGCGGACATCTTGCCGAGGTGTCTTCGCCGGTGGTGATATCGTGACTGGCGGCGCCACGGTGATTTCGGCAATGGGGGCAGAACGGCCCGCAGCCAAGGCGATTCACGATTATTTGACCAGCGGCTCGTGGTGAATGCCTCTCCAACCGCGAGAACACGGGTGATGCGCTGATTCTGGCTAATATGCCGCACACTTGGTTGGTTGCCGCCTTGTGCGACGAGCGCCGAGGCGCTTGAGCAGGCAGTCCCGAACCCGAGCCTCCCGTAGCTTGCGTGCCTAATCTTCGAGGTACGCCACGTCTTCAAACTCTCCTCCCGCCACCGTAGCTGACTGTGAGAGGCCATAGTCGAGGCCTTTGCTGAAGGCTTTAAGGTTGAGATCGCGAAGTGAAGGTGGAATGGAGTCGGCCACGGCTCGGGCGACGGCATCTCTGTCGAGGAGTTGGGTTACGCCAGTGAAGAAACCAACCATTACCGAGTTTAAGATCATGCGTTTTCCGAGCTCTTCAGCAAGGCGGGTAGCAGGAACACTGAAGACGCGGGTGTTGGGCTTTAGCGCGCTGATGCGGACAAGGTCCTGCTCGACAATTAGGATGCCGCCGTCTTTCAGCTCGGGCATAAAGCGTGTGCAAGCCTCCTGCGACATGACAACCAGAATGTCAGGTTGTGTGACATAAGGATAGAGGATCGGCGACTCGGAGAGGATGAGCTGAGCGCTTGAGGCTCCGCCACGGGCCTCGGGGCCGAAGCTTTGCGTCATGGTGGCGAACAGGCCCTGGTAAATGGATGCGGCCCGGCCCAGAATGGTAGCGGACAGGATTACTCCTTGACCGCCGAATCCGGCAATGCGAATTTCCGTTAATTGCATGTGGTCTCCCTACACTCGACGTAGCGGTCGCCCAAAGCTTCGACGTATTGGGCGCGCATGAGCGAGGCATAATCAGGGCGGTCACGGTCAACAAACTTGCCGACAATAATCTCGCCATTGAGAGTCAGGCCAACTTCGCTGGTGGGGGCGCCGTGGCGGATCCTGCTCTTCTCTTTGTAAAACTTCATGGTGTCGAGCCCATCGCCCATCTTGTTGCGGCGTTGGTAGAGCGTCGGGCAAGGGGAGAGCACTTCGATGAAAGAGAATCCCTTTTTCTTGAAGATTTCGCTCATAGCGCGGGTGAGTTGGCGGACATGGAAAGTAGTCCAGCGGGCGATGTAGACTGCGCCAGCAGCCTCGACCAGGTGCGGCAGGTTGAACGGGGGCTCGAACGTACCATAAGGAGAAGTCGCGGACACGGCATGCTCGGGGGTTGTGGGGGCGCTTTGGCCACCCGTCATCGCGTAAGTCAGGTTGTTCACGCAGATCACTTTCAGATCTATGTTGCGGCGGGCAGCATGAATCAGGTGATTGCCGCCAATTGCGGAGAGGTCGCCGTCGCCGGAGTAGACGATTACTTCCAGCTTGGGATTGGCCAGCTTCAGGCCAGTGGCAAACGGAATGGCGCGCCCGTGAGTAGTATGGAAGGAGTCAAGGTTGACGTATCCGGCGACGCGGCCGCTGCAACCAATGCCAGAGACGACAGCGACAGAATCAAGATCGATCTTCGATTCGATCAACGCGCGAGCGAAGCAGTTGATGGTTATACCAATGCCGCAGCCGGGACACCAGATGTGCGGGAGGCGGTCGCTGCGGAGAAGCGGCTCGACGGGGTTGAGAGTGCTCATGGCATGACCTCCACCAGGGCGGACAGGATATCGTCGGTACGGTGGACACCGCCCCCGGCATGAGGCACTGAAATGACGGGGCACAGGCCGGCGGCAGCGCGCTCGACTTCGCGAACCATCTGTCCCAGATTCAGTTCGGGTACAACCAAGGCTTTGGCATGCAGAGCGAGACGCCGGATTTGCTCGTCTGGAAACGGCCAGGCGGTGATCAGGCGAAACTTGCCGATTTTCAGTCCACGGGCGCGACCTAGCTCGACGGCACGCTGAGCTACGCGGGAGGTGATTCCGTAGGAGATGACGATTACCTCTGCATTCTCTGTGCCTTCCTCCTCAAAAAATGTGATGCGGGCGGCAGCGGCGCGAATTTTCTTCTGCAGACGGCGAACCAGTTGGTCTTGCGCCTGCGGAGTCATGTTGGGATAGCCGCGCTCGTCGTGAGTCAAGCCGGTCATGTGGAACTTGTAGCCTTGGCCGGTGGGGACGAAGTCGGGAACCATGTCGCCGTTTGTTCCGTAAGGGAGATATTCGAACTTGCTCCTGTGTGTGAAGCGCCGGGGGGTGATTTCGATTTGATCGGCGGCCGGGATGACGACTTTTTCGGTCATGTGGCCGACGACCTCGTCCATCATGAACATGACGGGAGCGCGAAACTCTTCGGCGAGATTGAAGGCGCGGATGGTGAGGTCGAAGCACTCCTGTGGGGAGTTTGGACAGAGGGCAATAATTTCGTAATCGCCGTGAGAGCCCCAACGCGCTTGCATCATATCAGCCTGTGCGGGCAGGGTGGGCAGGCCAGTCGAGGGGCCGCCACGCTGGACGTCCACGAAGACGCATGGGGTTTCAGTCATAGCAGCGTAACCGATGTGTTCCATCATGAGAGAGAAACCAGGGCCAGAGGTTACGGTGAAGGCTTTCGCCCCGCCCCAGACTGCACCCTGCAGGACAATGGAGGCCGCGAGCTCGTCTTCCATTTGGATGAAGGTGCCGCCTACGCTCGGGATACGTGAGGCAAAGCGCTCGACGATTTCGGTGGCTGGCGTAATCGGGTATCCGGCGGCAAATCGGGCGCCGGCGGCGATGGCACCTTCGCAGCAGGCTTTATCGCCGTCGAGGAAGTGAGTTCCGGTGAGGACAGCCTGAGGATCAGCTTTCATCAGACACCTTCCCGGCGTTCCCAGCCGTATTTCTTCGGGCATAGATGGCGAAATCGGGGCAGTACATGCCGCACAAATCGCAGCCGCTGCATTTTTCCGGAGCGACTACGTGGGGCGGGTGATAGCCATGGGAGTTGAAGGCGGAAGAAATAGCCAGGACGTTGGTGGGACAGAATTCCACGCAGAAGCCGCAAGACTTACAGCGTTCGACGAGAATGTAAACAGTCCCTTTAGTCAACGTAACCCTGCGATGAGTCTCTGCTCTACAGTGCAGTATCACGAATGAAGTGCACTCAGCGATGTGACCGTCATCACTAGACTTTCCAACCTACGGCCGGGTTACGATTGGGTGCGGAGTCCGCCGATCGGGACTGAGCATCCCTGAGTACACACGTACACACGGGCCCCTACCGCTGCACCGTGTGCCGCGCTGACTTTAATCGCCGGTGCCGAGATCACTACCGCCACTATTTCGCGCAAACCGTTACAGCCAGATCCAACCAAGTCGACTGGCTCGGTGTTCGCGGTGCAGCGTTACGCTGGAGCTTAGCCTCGCTCTCAGTCTGTAGGGAGTCCGACGTAGTTCTCTGCCAGACTCTGCGATGCAGCCCGCGAACTGGTGACGTAATCGAGATCTCCGAGTTGCCGACGCCGGTCAAAGGCATTGTCGGAATCAAACCGGTGCAACATCGACGTCATCCACCATGAGAATCGCTGGATTTTCCAGACGCGCCGCAAACAAGTTTCGGAATAATGGTCGCACGGCGCTCGATCTCCCGAACGGTAGAAGTCGGCCATCGCACTGGCAAGCACGCGCACGTCGGCAACGGCCAGGTTCAGCCCTTTCGCGCCCGTGGGCGGCACAATGTGGGCGGCATCTCCTGCAAGAAAGAGCCGTCCATACTGCATGGGTTCCACGACGAAGCTCCGCATCCCCGCAATGCCTTTTTGAATGATCGGACCCCCGGTAAGACTCCAGCCCTGGCAGGCCGAGCGAGTTTGCAACTCTTGCCAGATTCTGGCATCGGGCCAATTCTCGATCAAGTCACCGGGGGAACACTGTAAATATAGCCGGCTCAGCCTTAGACTCCGCATGCTGAGCAGGGCAAAGCCGCGGTCATGGTAGCAATAGACCAATTCCTCAAAAGCGGGCGGCACCTCGGCCAAAATGCCAAGCCAGCCAAACGGATAGGTCCGCTCGTACGCCGTCAAGACGCCCCGGGGAATGCTGGGACGGCAGACTCCGTGGAATCCGTCACAGCCCGCGATGAAATCGCAGGTTAGTTCCATTAGCGTGCCGTCCTTGCGAAAGCGGATCGAGGGTTTGCGACTGGAGGAATGGGAGCTTTCAAGATCGTGCAAAGAAACGACCTCCGCTTCAAAGAGCACGGTTCCACCAGCTGCGAGCCTAGCATGGATCAGATCTTTGACGACGTCCCCCTGGGCATAAATGGTGATGGCCCGGCCCGTGAGTTCGCGAAAATCGATGCGATGACCGCGTCCCTGAAAGCGTAGCTCAATCCCATGGTGAACGAGGCCCTCACGTTGCATGCGTGCGCCGAGGCCTGTTCGTGTGAACAGATCAACGGTGTTCTGTTCGAGCACGCCGGCACGCACGCGCTCCTGCACATATTCGCGCGTATGCGCTTCCAGCACAACTGAGTCGATTCCTTCCAGGTGCAGAAGATGGGAGAGCACCAGCCCTGCAGGTCCGGCGCCGACAATTCCCACCTGTGTTCGCATCCCCTGATTCATTGACTTCCCGCCGTTTACCGCCACCGACGACTCGGCATATTACTTGAGTATCTCGCGCTTAGCCAAATGCTGGCCTTCTCAAGCGCTGTGCCGCGCCGGCATCAAAGAAAGCAAAATAGCGGGGGAAGTAAACGAGTGAGGCGGGATCGCGATCGTCCCAGTCGATAATCTCGGTTGAGATTCGCGCCTGACCATTTCCTCAAGGAAGAGGGACAGGCTAAGGCTGCGGGCCACCGACTCGCGACAGAGCATTCCGTCGGTTTCAAGCGACTTGTTGCCTTTGCGAAAGCAGTTCAGCTTCCATGGATGCCTCAGCTTTTAGACTGAGGAGATCGCGCGAGATGGTCACCACAGCCAGAGCGCGTCCGCCCTTCTTATAGGTAACGGCGCAATCGCGAGCCTCGAGACTCCCATCGATTTCGACGGCGTCCCACTTCTCAGCGTGGCCCACGTAACGGATGGCCACATCGTAGTGCTGGCTCCAGAAGAACGGAACCGCATTAAATTTCTCGCGACGACCAAGAATGTTCTTGGCTGCTACTTGCCCCTGGCGTTCAGCGACCACCCAATGCTCGACACGAATACGCTCGCCGGTGTGTGGATCGGGCCAGCGGGCGGCGTCGCCAGCGGCGAAGATTCCGGCCACGCTAGTTTCAAGGTATTCGTTGACTGTGATTCCGCGATCGATGGCGAGCCCAGCTTGCTCGGCCAAACTCAGCGATGGATGCACACCTACACCCAGGACGAGAAAGTCTGCGTCCAAGACTGTTCCGCTGGTTAACGTGATCGTGCGACCACGTACCCGGCTGACCGTCTCCCCCAAATGAAAGGTCACATCGCGGGCCTCATGCAGTTTGCGGATGAAGAGGCCCACCTCAACTCCCAGCACTCGTTCGAGCGGCTGGTGCTCCGGCGCTACGACGTCCACGAGGATTCCGCGGGCGCGCAGCGATGCAGCAACTTCCAAGCCTATAAAGCTGGCACCCACAACCACTGCACGTTTTGCTCTAGCTGCCTGGGCAAGGATTGCCTTGCTGTCAGCAAATGTGCGCAGATAGAGGACCTGAGAATCCGTCGCCCCTTCAATGGGCAAGCGGACTGGGTCGGCTCCGGTAGCCAACAGAAGAGCGCCAAACTCAAGGAGCTTGCCGTTCTCAAGCGAGACCTGTTTTCTCTTAGGATCAACCGATGAAACTCTCGAACGGAGAAGGAGATCAATCCTCCGGTCGCGATAGTAGTCAGGCGGCCGCAAAGGCATCCAGTCTTCCTGAGCCGTTCCGGCCAAGTAGTCTTTGGAAAGGTTGGGGCGATCGACGGGCGGCGAGTCGTCACCACTTACGATGATAAGAGGGCCGTCATAGCCCTCACGCCGCAGCATATCAGCCGCGGCCAGACCAGCAGCGCCTCCGCCGACGATTACAACCGAGCTTGGAACGTCGGTTACGTCCCTGAGAGGAAGTGGCGTGAGTTTCTCACGAACAAAAATCTTGTCGCCGAGCGCCTCAACGCGCCAACAAGAGACTCGGTCAAGAGCCGGCGCACGCAGCGCCTCGCCAGTCCGTAGACTAAAACATGCGTGGTGCCAAGGACAACGTATCGTGTCCTCCACGATAAGACCTTCGGCGAGCGGACCACCATAGTGGGTACAGTGGGCACCGATCGCAAAGAACTCCTCGCCCCGGCGAGCGACAACCACCTCTTCGCCGTCGACTTCTCCGGACACCATGACTCCATCGCGGAGGTCGCGAACTGGAAATCCATGTCTCAAATCAGCTTTCTTAGTCTCTTGTGTCTCTGCCATGATGTTCTTCCCGAGCCAATTGTGGCACTACTTAAGATTCCCTATTCCACATTAAGGATGTAGGCTGGCTCATCTTACTCGCAGTTGCCTAAGCAGCTCAAACAATGCAACCGGCTTGACTCCCTTTGCCGCCTGCAACTTTGGAGCCGTATCTTCCGACCGGAGCCAAGGCTCGTTGAGTGGTAGGTCCGTGAAGGTGAACCAACCGAGATGTCGGCGATCAGATGTGCCTGCTAATCCGGTAGCCAATTGGTCCGAAATGCCGCGATCATCAATAAAAGAAAAGCCGCCAAGTTCAGCCACCCAAACCAGTCTCCCAGGCGTGAATAGACTGTCTGTACACCTCTGGTGGGGAGATCGGCGACCATGGCATAGTCGCTCGCATGGAAGTGATCCATTGCGGCAAGCGTGCGGCCTTGATAGTCGAACGCTGCAGAGAGACCGTGGCTGGTTTGGCGATCGAGATTGACTCCCTGCTCGATGGCACGAAAACTCGCCATCTGGGTGTGCCACGGATCGATTGCCTGCCAATCGTTCGATGGGTCCAAAACGAGATCAGACCTCAGAGCGCCAGCCTGGGCTAGCAATTGCGGGAAGTCCCCGTCAAAACAGATCACGGCGCTGACACGTCCGAAGGGTGTTTCCAAGATCTGCAGACGTCCATCCTTGGTCAAAGACATGGCGGCCTCTTCGCCCGGCACAGGATGTGCCTTGTAGTAATCCATCGCCATGTTGCCATCGGGTCCCGCGACGACCAATTTATTTTCGAGGGGTTTGGCCGCACCCGGGTTCAAGACGGCTAACGCCATCCCAAAATAAATGTGATCTTTCGCTGCCAATTCGGATCCCCGCGCAAGAAGTGCGGCTTCGTCTTGCTTGAGGACGAAGGCGTTGCCCTCAGCCCAAAAGACAATTTTCGCCCCGTCCCGGGCTTCACGGTCGGCTCGCAGCAGCAAGTCATCGTTAACGCCCCCAGCCCGCTTACGAATTTCAGTCAGGTCTCCGGCAGTCGCCTTGTTCGCGAGAAGACGATCTAGGGCGGGTTCCGCTCCCACCGTCCGTTTTGAGAGAGAAGCGATACGCACGGTCTCCGATGACGGTGGAAAAAATGACAGGCGCAGGCCGCCGAGCAGAATGGCCGCAGCCATCGTTGCGAAACATAGATAGACCGCCTTCCGCGCAGGCTTGGAGTCGTAACCCTCATCCCAGAGGTAATTGCACGCCGAGGCAAACCAACCCATGAGAAATGTCAGACCCCATAATCCGGTGACCGATAGAATTTGCAACAGGGCTAGTTCACCATATTGGGAGTATCCTGCGGCTCCCCAGCTGCCAAATGAGCCAAAGGAAGTGAGATAGTCGAGGGTCGTCCATGTGCAAGGAAAGACGAGCGTGGACGCAATACCGGCGATTCGCCGTGCCAGCCACGCGTCAGCGGCAAAGGGAATGATTGTCTGCAGGCTGCCGATCACCAGAAACACGTAATAGGCCGTGCCGGCGACAGGGAACATTCCCCGCAACTGAAACGCCGAAGCGGCTGTCTGTGCAACCAACAGGAGCGGCATCCATACTTGCCATCCTTGCCGGCGGACAAAATGGAGAAGAAACAGCGGCGACAGCCACGCCGCGAGTGCAACATTGTTGGCTCCATAGGAAAAAAAGAGCAGGACGCTGCCCACTGTGAACCATGGCCATGACCGATCAGAAGTAGGACGGTCTCCATTGGGAAGCATTTCCTGTCTTCGCGAGGGCTTATCCGTGGTTGTAACTGGCATGGTTCATTCCCAAGGCGGCATCGTTCAGCAGTCTCTTGTCAGCTACTGTGGAGTGGCTTGCACAGACGAAGGTGAGTGAATCTGTTGAAATACGTCGGTGGTAGCCTTGAGATAGTCGCTGAATTCGCTCACCTCGCGTATGCGGAAGCCCTTGAGCAGCTCCCGGCCCTCGGCCACGTATTCCTGTCGTATGGGCATCCAGAGTTCTCCCTGAAGCTTTTGCTGCTGCGCCATCCCTTGGAAGCCTCTCACACTGCCCCACAAGCCAAGACTCAGTGAAGAAACGCTGGCGAACTCAATCCGGACCACCTCTTTCTCTTCAGGGCTGATCCACATTTGTCCTCGTAGGTCAGCCGCAATTCGATCGGTGAGGCTGCCTCTCGGCCGAGATGTGGACTTGGGCTCGAAGGCATAAACGACCGTCCTCAATCCGTGGATTTGCTCCCAGCGTATCGGGGTAAAGTTCGATCGGGCAATGATGTCAGCGAAGAGCATTTGACCCCTGGGATGAATGGATTCATTTCTCTGTGCCTTGCGTTCGTCTTGCTTCATGCGTTCCTCAATCTTTTTCTCTTGCTCATCCAAATTGTTCTGCGATACGGCCTTCCCGTCATGGCTGACATGGAGAGTAAAGAATTCGAAAGCCGTCGGAGTGACGTAGTAGGTGTCCGTATGTTGGCTGTGCACATTCCCCTTCTTGTCGAGAGCATAGACGGTAGTCTTGTCCGTGAACGTGTATTGGCTGAGGAGAGATTCGATCCTCTTTTGGTCTTGAGCCACTTGCGCCATTAACTCGGCCGTGTCCGGAAAAGGCGCGTCGGCCGGACTAGACGCCGCGGTTTGGGCACAGAGCATCACCGCGAAAAGTATGCCGGCAAGGAGAGCAATGGCACCTCTTGGCGTGCCTTGCAAGGCAACTGGGCGGCTGAAATCTCCTCTCATCATAGCCAGCATGAACACCTTATCGGCACCGAGCATCGGGATCCTTCCACCTAGACGCAGCCACAAATGCCTTAGGGAGGACACTATCCCAACGATACTCAACTGCCCGCTGGAATTCGGCTTACGGCGGCAGGAATTCGACGAACCGAGGCTTCGGCACGACCAACTGCGGGTGAAAATCAGCTGCGGTGGGCTAGAATACGGATCGTGTTCAAGCGCGATGAAGTGGGGTTGCCCTCGTTCTGGCAATTGCAATGGTTGGGGTGGGTGGCGTTCTATTTCGTCTTGCTCCTGGCCGTCCTGCCTTATCGGAGAGCGGAAGAATTCCGCAATCAGACCATCGCATGTGCGGCTATGTTCGTGGCGAGCTGTGTATTGCGTCCTGTCTGCCGATCGCTTCTACGGGGCGCACTTCCCTGGATTGCTCTGGAAGTTCGCGCCTTGGCATGGTCGGTAGCGGTGGGAACACTTGCTGCCTTCGTTACTGAGTTGGCGATCCTCCGGGCCGTGCGGCTCGTTTGGACCGACTTGCTGGTCAATGTCTTGCAAATCTCAGTCATGCTCTTTCTCTGGTGCACGCTTTACTTCAGCATCAAGCAATGGCAGCAATCGGCTCGGGAACGAGAACGGTTACAGCGCGCGGAGAGTGAGGCGCGGGATGCCCATCTAAGTGCATTGCGTTACCAACTGAATCCCCATTTTCTGTTCAACTCGCTGAATGCAGTATCGACTCTAGTCTTACGTGGAGAGGCCTCTGGGGCGACGCGCATGCTTTCGCAGATCTCGCGCCTGCTGCGCGCCTCGCTGGATGGTCCGATCGTTGCGGAGATCCCACTGTCGCAGGAACTTGACTTCGTCAAAGAGTATCTTGCGATCGAACAGACGCGGCTGGGAGAGCGGTTGCAAGTTGTCTTCGAGATAGCTCCTGAAAGCTTGCCGGCGGCAGTACCCGGTATGCTGCTGCAACCTCTGCTCGAAAATGCGGTGAGGCACGGCATTGGGCGGCTTCGGCAAGGAGGAGCGATCGCGATTCAGACGGCAGTGGAGCACGAACGCTTGCGCATCATCGTGAGGAATTCCGGTCCTCGCCACGGCACCGGTGCAGGTCTCGGTCAGAATCGGCGGGGGATTGGCTTGTCAAATACGACGGAGCGACTGAAACGACTTTATGGATCCGAGGGTGAATTGGCGCTCCGTTGGCCCGATGGCGGCGGTTGCGAGACCATGATCCGCTTGCCTTTTAAGAAGATCGTTGACCATATCGAGGAGACGTCATGCGCGCAGTGATCGTGGATGACGAGCCTGTGCAGCGATGCTAGCTGATATTCCAGTGGGTGAAAGTCCCATCGGTGGAAGCGCTCAGTTACCACCGTAGTTATACCCGACGACGAGAAGGGTGACCGACTCGCCGGAAGCTCGGGAGTAAAAGTCCCCGTTGGCTGGGGGAAATTCCTGGTCAGATCCGTACAGGGGGGCGAGCAACCCTACACGGCCG
>JASHSL010000247.1 GCA_030040855.1 Terriglobales bacterium | reverse complement strand
TTTCGAGGCCTGCTCAGCGTTCACTTCACGTTACGGCCTGCATGCTCGCCAAGTCGCCTAAGCGACCCTCTACACCGGAGGCTCCGACGGCTTCGTTTCCTCCACCGCCGCTCCGATTGCTTCCGGGTGGAGCGAACCCAGTTCCCGGGCGGGACTTTCACCCGCAGTGGACCAGCGCCTTTTCACGGCGCACGCGCTATCGCCTGGTTACAACAATTTCTTTTCGAAGTAGCTATTCGTATCGCAGCGCGGTCATCGGGTCGACTCTCGTCGCACGCAAAGCGGGCAGGTAGCTCGCGACCACACTGGTAATTACAAGCAACAACACCACCGTAACGAATGTAAGGGGATCGAGCGGTTTCACCCCGTATAACAGGCTTGTCAGTAAGCGCGTGAGTCCGGAGGCCGCGGCGATGCCCATCAGTACGCCCAAGCCCGTTATAACGAAGCTTCTGACCAAAATCAGCTGCAATACCTGGACGCGGTCGGCCCCCAGCGCCACGCGAATACCGATTTCCTGGGTGCGTTGGGCAACGGTGTAAGCCATGACGCCGTAAAGGCCGATCGCAGTGAGCAGCAATGCAATTCCCGCGAACAGGCTCAGCAGCACAGCCTGAAAGCGGGCTCGTCCAAGATCTAAGGCCAGATAATCATCGAGCGTGCGCACGCTGTATAGCGCGGTATCGGGATCCATAGATGAGAGCACCTTCCGGATCTGAGCGGTGATCGCAGTCGGAGTACCGGCGGTGCGAACCACTAAGGTTGGAGTTCCTATCATGAGCTGCGATAGTGGGACGAAGTAGGCCGCGACCGGAGGCTTTGCGACATCGTTTTTGCGAAAGTTGCCAACGATACCAACGATCTGACGAATCTTATACCGGGCTCGCGCTTCACCTTCGTCCGCGCCGATTTTCAACTGCTTGCCAATAGGATCCTCGTTGGCAAAGAATTTTCTTGCAAACTCCTGATTGATAATCATGACCGGCTCGGAGTTACGCTGGTCTCGCTCATCGAAGGTGCGCCCGCGCACTCGCGGCACTTGCAGCGTCTCGAGGAATCCTGGCGTCACAATATAAATGGCGGCGCTGGGCTCGTTTGCTGCGGGTACCGGATGATCTTGCCAGTTAAATGAGACGGTGAAATTGCCGTTGCTCAGCGGCAGTGGCACGCCGCCAGCGGCGGAAGTCACGCCTGGTAGTCTGCGGATTTTGCCGAGAAGTTCTTCAATAAAGCGATCCTCTTGATCGGAATTGTAGCGAGTCTCCGAGAGATCAAAGTGGGCGGTCAGCACATGGTCGGGATTCAGTCCCAAATCCACGCGCGACAGCCGATCGAAACTGTGAATCAGCAGCCCCGCGCCAATGAGCAGCATTGCGCCGAGCGCCGTTTCAGATATGACGAGCGCGGATCGCAAGCGGTTGTGACCAAGAGCGGCGGTCGTGGTCCGACTATTGTCTCGCATCGCTTCGGTGAGGTTTGGTTTGGACACTTGCAATGCAGGCACGATGCCAAACAACACACCAGTGACCAGCGCCAAGCCAATAGTGAAAAACAATACCTGGTGATTGATGCCGATCTCGGCGGCCCGAGGTAAGTTGCTGGGATAGAGTTTGAGGATTCCGTTTAAAGACCAATTGGCGATCCCGGTGCCCAACGCAGCCCCCGCAATCGAAAGCGCTAGAGCTTCTGAGAGCAGCTGGCGCACGACGCGGGCCCGGCTAGCACCCAGTGCTGCCCGAATCGCAATTTCGTGCGTACGAGTTGTGGCCCGGGCCAGCAGGAGGTTCGCCGTGTTTGCGCAGGCGATTAGCAGCACTAATCCGACTGCTCCAAAGAGCACAAGTAACGGTGTGCGATTGTCACCAACCAGGTCTTCCAGTTCCGAGATTGCTGCAATGCCGTGATGGGAATTGCTGTCGGGATACTCTTTCGCCAATGCGTCCGCGATCGAGGTCATGTCGGCGTTGGCCCCCACTAAACTCACCCCTGATTTCAGTCGTCCAATTGCATTGAGGTAGTGATTGCCACGCTCGGCGGCTTGCGGCTGATCAGGCGGACTATCGACTTCTGCATCTCGAGAAAACGTAACCCAAAGCTGCACCGCTTCAGACTGTACCGGAAACTGGAAACCAGCAGGCATGACGCCAACGACTGTGTACCCACGGCCGTTGAGGTTAATCGTTCGGCCGATCACGCCCGGATCCGCACGGAGTTGCATGCGCCAGAAAAGATCGCTCACAATCGCGACGTGATGTCCAGGGCCATCTTCTCCCTCAGCAAACGACCTTCCCAGCGACGGCTGTGTACCCAGCAGCCGAAAGAGACCATTGGATACCGCTTCCGCCCTAACGTGCAATGCCTCGCCAGCCCCCGTGAAGGTAAATTGCTTGTTCGTGTATGCCGCGACATCCTCAAGCGAGTGGTTGCGCGTGCGGAGATCGGCGAAATCCGGATACGACAGGGCGCCTATAATCTCGCTTTGCCCTTTTCGGGTGTCGAATTCGCCTAAGGCAACCAGTTGTTGCGGATCGCGGAACGGGAGTGGCCGCAAAAGCACCGCATTTATCACGCTGAACATTGC
Organism: Terriglobales bacterium; assembly: GCA_030040855.1. Classification (GTDB taxonomy): domain Bacteria; phylum Acidobacteriota; class Terriglobia; order Terriglobales; family Acidobacteriaceae; genus JAFAGX01. The sequence continues at coordinate 870 of JASHSL010000247.1, read as the reverse complement.
CGTGTTGGCGCCGATTCCCAGGGCCAAGGTCAAAACCGAGACAAGGGTGAACCCCGGGGATTTCGCCAGAAGGCGCAATCCGTAACGAAAATCGTTAACCAGAGTCTGCATCCCGCGTTTCCTCAGGCGCACGAGCGCTTCATGCCTGAGTGCAATTACGATGCCAGCAGAAGTCGGTTATGTGAATGAAAACAAAGGTGCCACGGAACAGACTTGAGATAGCCGTATGTTCGCTTGTGGGATGGAATGTTCGACTATGTAACGAGTTATTTGCCGTGAGGCTGTCTCAAGAATGGGTCAAACCGCCATGGGGAAGAATCTGAATCTTCGCCGGCCGGAAACAGATGCCGTCATGGGCTAAACGAATTTACGTGAAAAAGTCACCAGTTGCTTCCACGAGGCGGTATCATCACATCGGAATTCCCACTACCGAGCGTCGAGAAAGTGAACGCTTGATCGAGCACTATGCGACGTTCGTGTCTGGATATTAAACGAGCGCCTACGGAATCGAGTGGATGCGGTTCGAAGCCGAAGCGCCGGTCCCTGAACTTGTGCGTACTGTTCCGCATGTCGCCTTCGAAGTCGACGATCTCTTCGCTGAAATCGCCGGAAAAGAGATACTTATTGCGCCCAACTCGCCCTCACCGGGCGTGACCGTCGCTTTTATTGTCGAGGATGGAGCCCCAGTCGAGTTTCTCCAGTTTGATAAGAAGTGATGCTTGAAAACCATCAATGGGGTTGTGGCAGATCGTTGACGAAAAATCTCAAATGAGTGCTACGCCCTGATAATCAGCGACTGCTTTGCTCACGCAAGAAATTGCCAATCAGGTCCGCTGTGTTCGGGACAACTCCAAGTTGTTGAAAGAAGCC
>JASHSL010000246.1 GCA_030040855.1 Terriglobales bacterium | reverse complement strand
CCGTTGAAGACAAAAAAAACTTCGATGTCTGGCCCGAAATGCTCCTTGAACCTTCCGAGGGCTTTCTCGGTGTAGGGATCATCGCCGTATCCGACCACGTGTCCGTGATTGGCGGCGGCAATGGCTGCGAGGATTCTTGGGTGAATGCCGGCATTATTGTCACTGGCAAAGCTGCGAGCGGGTTTCATCCTCCTCCTGCCCAGGTCTGGGAACCGCCGGCTGCCCAACCAACGTGCCCCTGCGGAGAGGCATCGGCTCAGGCCGTTTTCACTCTGAAGCCACCCAATGCCGATTCGAACCGGATCGGCCGCCAGGGTGAAGCGGTTGTTTTCCGGCAACTTGCAGCTACAGTTTGAACGGCCGCCGTCTTGCCTGGTCGGGTCGGCACGAACAATGTAGCAGACCTGAACCCAAACCTAGCGCTTTCCTCGATAACATTGGCCTCATTTTCGAGTCTAACGTGCTTGCGTTACAGTAATCTGGACTAGCTACCCAGGAGCTGTTGTGAGCCTTGGGCACTCGACGAACCCCATGCTTTGGGCACAAGAGATGATCAAGAGCGGCCTTCGCAAGGCGCGCGTCCCGCACCCTTCCCGGTGGGGGGCGGGGTTGCTTTCCTTGCTGTTCGTGGCCCTGCCTACGGTTTCCTGCAGTCGAGCAGGCTCGCTCAAGGATGCCCAGGCCCAAGGACCTCCCGCCATTCCGGTCCAGATCAAGACCGTGCAACGGGTTCCCATCCGCGATACCACGGAATACGTGGCCACCCTGAAATCGCGGGATTCCGCCGTCCTCATGCCTCAGGTAGAGGGTCAGATCACCGAGATCCGGGTGCACTCGGGTGACCGCGTTTCCCCAGGTGCAGTTTTGATGCAAATCGATCCCACCAAACAGCAAGCCACGGTCAATAGTCAGGAGAATAATCGGGCGGCACAGGAAGCCAATTTGCAATGGGCGCAGCAACAGTATGATCGGATCAGCGCCCTCGCCGCCGCGGGAGTGGATTCCAAGCAGGACCTGGACCAAGCCCGAACCGCGCTGGACAATGCCCGGGCCCAATTGCGTGCCCTGGATGCGCAGCTAGAGGAACAGCAGGTTCAGCTTCATTATTATCGCGTCACTGCGCCGACCACCGGCGTGGTCGGCGATATTCCGGTACGGGTGGGAGACCGGGTGACCACCAGCACGGTTCTGACCACCATCGATAAGCCTGGCAGCCTCGAAGCCTACGTTTACATTCCCGTGGAGCGCTCTGCTCGGCTCAGGGAGAATATGCCGGTCGAGATCTTAGATGGCGACGGCAGGGTCATCGCCGACAGCCGCATCAGCTTCATCTCTCCCCAGGTGGACAACACGACGCAGTCCGTGCTGGTGAAGGCGCGCATCGCCAACAACGAAGACAAGCTGCGGAACCAGCAATTCATCCGCGCCCGCATGGTTTGGGGCGTGCGGCAAGGACCGGTGGTTCCCATCTTGGCGGTGTCGCGCTTGGGCGGACAGTATTTCGCCTTCGTCGCGGAAGGACAGGTCGGCAAGCTGGTGGCGCATCAGAAGCCGCTCCACGTCGGCGATATGGTGGGCAATGATTACGTGGTCCTCGATGGGATCAACCCCGGAGATCAAGTGATCGTGTCGGGAACCCAGTACTTGGTCGAAGGCGCACCGGTTGTGCCGCAGAACTAAGGGCTTGCCGTAGAGACAATGATGCTACATGTTCGTTAATTTCTTCATCCACCGTCCGGTTTTCGCCACCGTCTGCGCTCTGCTGATTATCCTTGCGGGTGCGGTGGCGATTCCCACCCTGCCCATCGCCCAATTTCCCAACCTCGCTCCGCCCCAGGTCTCGGTGAGCAGCGCCTATATCGGCGCCAGTGCCCAGACGGTGGAGTCGGCAGTCACCATTCCCCTCGAGCAGCAAATCAATGGCGCTCAGGGAATGCAGTATGTGACCTCGAGCAGCGGCAACGACGGTTCCAGTTCGATTCTCGTTACCTTCGAGCTGGACCGCGACCCCGACCTGGCCGCGGTCGACATCGAAAATCGTGTGAATACCGCGCTCGGCCGCCTTCCCGCGGCTGTCAAAGCCACCGGCATCACGGTGGCAAAGTCGTCACAGAATTTTGTCTTTGGCGCCGCCGTGTACTCCCCCGACGGGCGATACAGTCCCTTGTTCATGAGCAACTATCTCGACGTCTATGTCCGAGACAGTCTCAAGCGCGTTCCGGGGGTAGCCGACGTCTTCGTGTTCGGGGAGCGCAAATATTCCATGCGGCTATGGCTCGATCCGGTACGCATGGCCAGTCGCGGTCTTACCGCGACCGATGTGGTGAACGCGCTCGAGGAACAGAACGTGGAAGTGGCCGCCGGCCAGGTGGGGCAACCGCCGGTCAAGGTGGGGCAGCAATTCCAGATCAGCGTGCGTGCCCTGGGACGATTGAGCGAAGCACGCCAATTTGAGGACATCATTCTGAAGACCAATGCGGACGGCACCTTGGTCCGTCTGCGAGACGTAGGCCGCGCCGAGCTGGGGGCGGAGGATTACGGAACCGACCTGGTCTACAACGGTCATGAGTCGGTGGGAGTTGCCATCACCCAGCTCTCCACGGCCAACGCCATCGATGTCGACCGCAGAGCGTTGACGGAGCTGGGTCGACTCGGCAAACGCTTCCCGCCCGGCATGAACTGGGAGAACGCATTCGACACCACCGAAGCGGTCAGTGAATCGATCAAAGACGTGCTGCGCACCTTGATCGAAGCCATTCTGTTGGTGGTGTTGGTCATCTTCCTGTTTCTCGAGGATTGGCGCAGCACGATCATTCCTTCGGTCACCATCCCTGTCTCCCTGGTGGGCACATTCGCCTTCGTCAAGCTTCTGAACTTTTCGATCAACACGCTGACCCTTTTCGGCATCACGCTGGCGACCGGGTTGGTGGTCGATGACGCCATCGTGGTCATTGAAAACATCGAACGCCATCTGCAGGAGGGAGCACGGAACGCAAGGCAAGCCACTTCCGAAGCCATGAAAGAGGTGACCGGGGCGGTGATTGCCACATCGCTCGTGCTGGTTGCGGTGTTCGTACCGGTGGCGTTTTTTCCCGGAACCACGGGCATCCTGTTCCGCCAATTTGCGCTCACCATTGCGTTTTCGATTGCCATCTCCGCGTTCAACGCCTTAACTCTAAGTCCTGCCCTGGCCGCCCTTCTCCTCGGCCGGCAACAGGGAGAAAAGATCTGGTTCTTCAGGCAAGTGGACAAGGTGGTTGCGGCCATCACCCGGGGCTACCGCAGCTCCTTACTGTCGTTTCTGCGCTTCCGCTTGGTGGCGGTGGTTCTGTTCGTAGCCGGCCTGGGGTTCACCTACGTCATTTTCCAGCGCGTACCGCGAGCCTTCGTGCCCAACGAGGATCAAGGATGGTTGATTGTCGCGGTGCAGGCCCCGCCGGCTGCTTCCCTCGAGTACACCCGGGGCATTGTGGATCAGGTAGCCGCAATCATGCAGAAGGATCGCGATATTGAGAGCGTCTTCGCGGTAACGGGATCGGGGGTGTCGGGAGCGGCTCCCAACCAGGGCGCGGTTTATGCCGGGCTCAAAGATTATTCCCAGCGCCGAGGCCCGGAACATTCCGCCGATGCGGTGATCCACCGGCTGCGCGGTCAATTGTTCGCCGTTTCCGGCGCCATCGTGATTCCGTTTTTGCCTCCCGCCGTGCAAGGCCTCGGCTCACTAGGCGGTTTTCAATTCGAGATTCAGGATCAGGGAGCGCATACGCCGCAAGAGCTCGCCAATGTGGTGCAGGAGATTGTGCGCCAGGGGGGGACGCGCAAGCAACTGGCCGGTTTGTTCAGCACCTTCACGGCCAATGATCCACAATTCCTGGTTACCATCGACCGGGAAAAGGCCAAGAGCCTACACATTCCCTTGCAGCAGGTGACCGACACTCTGGGCGTCTATATGGGTTCGGCGTATGTCAATGATTTCAACTTCAACAACCGCTCCTATCGGGTTTACGTGCAAGCCGACAAGCAGTTCCGCTCCGAGCCCAAAGACATCCGACAATACTATGTGCGCTCCGACTCGAGCGCGATGATCCCGCTCGATAATCTCGTCAGTCTCTCCCAGACTACGTCGCCACCCGTGATCAGCCATTACAACTTGTTTCGCGCGGCCGAAATTGACGGTTCCGCCGCACCCGGATTCAGTTCCGGACAGGCCATTGCCGCGATGGAGGAGTTGAGCAAAAGAGCCCTGCCCCAGGGATTCAGTTACGAATGGAGCGGCATTTCTCTCGAAGAGCTGGCCGCGGGACGCACCACCCTGATTCTGTTCACCCTGGGTGTGCTGGTCGTCTATTTGACTCTCTCCGCACAATACGAAAGCTTTGTCCTACCGTTCATCGTGCTGCTGGCGGTGCCGATGGCCATGCTGGGAGCGCTTCTCGCCCAATCTTGGCGCGGCTTAGAAAATGACGTCTATTGCCAAATCGGACTGGTGATGCTGGTGGGCCTGGCCAGCAAGAACGCCATTCTGATTGTCGAATTCGCCGAACAGTTGCGGGAACGCGGGAACCCACTCCTTGAAGCGACGGTCGAAGCCGCCCGCATTCGTTTGCGCCCAATCCTGATGACTTCCTTCGCCTTCATCCTCGGTGTCGTCCCTCTCATGGTGGCGCACGGCGCCGGCCAAGAAGGACGCCACTCGGTAGGAACCACGGTCTTCGGCGGCATGATCATGTCTACTCTGCTGAACCTGTTTTTTATTCCCGTGCTCTACTTGATCATTGAAGGCTGGCGCGAGGCGCGGGGCGTGAAAATCAGCCGTTCGCCCCTGGCCTAGCGGCAGCCCCCGGCCCCGGATGCCGCGTATCCGCTCCCATGCCACGCTTGTGCTCGAATTCGGATCGCACAGCCGGGCCGAATCAGCCTCCTGGCCGCATTCGCGAACACCCTACGGTAAAATCGCTTAAAACATGTGTCGACTGGTCTATGCCGCGTTTGTGTTGCCCCTGGCTTGGCTGGCCTTTACCCAGGTTCCAGCCTCCCGTCCTCCGCTTCCCCGATTCGTGGACGTTGCCCAAAAAGTCGGGCTTTCCGTTCCCCACGTTTCTTCTCCCGAGAAGCATTACATCGTGGACTCGATGAGCGGGGGCGTCGGCCTCATCGATTGCGACAATGACGGCAAACTCGACATCCTCACGGTGAATGGTTCGACGGTCGAACGCTATCAGCAGGGTGGCGACTTGATGATCACGCTGTATCACCAGGAGGAGGGCTTTCACTTCACCGACATCACACAATCGGCTGGTCTGACCCGAAAGGGCTGGGGAATGGGCGTAGCCGTGGCCGATTACGACAATGACGGGCTGCCCGATATCTACGTGACCGGCTACGGCGGCAATGTTCTCTATCACAACCTGGGAAATTGCAAGTTTGAAGATGTAACGGAGAAAGCCGGAGTGGCGGGAGGCGGGTTCAGCACGGGCGCGGCCTGGGGCGATTATGACCGCGACGGCTACGTGGACCTGTTTGTCTCCCGCTACGTGCACTTTGATATGCACCAGCTGCCCAGTTTCGGGAAGAACGTGAAGAATTGCAGCTTCAAGGGAATTGCGGTGCAATGCGGACCCTGGGGCATGCTGGGGGAGTCCGATTTGCTGTTTCACAACCGCGGCGACGGGACCTTTGAGGAGGTCTCGAAAAAGGCTGGGGTAGACGACCCCAACAAGTATTACGGGCTGGGAGTCATCTGGGCCGACTACGACAATGACGGCTGGCCGGATCTGTTCGTCGCCAACGACTCCGGTCCCAATTACCTGTATCACAATCAGCATAACGGTACTTTCGAAGAGCTGGGCATGCTCTCCGGGGTGGCTTTGAGCGGCGAAGGCCAGGAACAGGGATCGATGGGGGTCGACTGGGGGGACTATCTCCACGAAGGCCGTTTCTCCTTGTTCGTTACCAACTTTACCGAGCAGCCCGACGAGCTCTATCACAATTTGGGGACGCAGGGCTTCGCCGATGTGAGTTACGCCGCCCAACTTGCCCGTGCGACGTACCCGTGGGTGGGCTGGGGAACGGGGTTTTTCGACGTGGATAACGACGGCTGGTTGGATCTTTTCCTGGTGAACGGCCACGTCTATCCTCAAATGGACGAAGTCCGCGGCAGTGTCCCTTACCGCCAGCCGATGCAGCTGTTTCGCAACCGGCGCGACGGCACCTTTGAGGATCTTTCCTCCCTCCTGTCCGCCATCCCCCCTCGATCGCGACGGGGCGTGGCCTTCGGCGACCTCAACAATGACGGCAAGGTGGATCTGCTCATCCTCAACAGCGGTGAACCTCCGACGTTGCTGCTGAATGATACGGCGACGATGAATCATCGCGTGCTGTTCCGGCTGATGGGCACGAGCAGCAATAAGTCGGCCATTGGAGCGCGCGTCACGGTAAAAGCGGGGAAGATCGTGCAGATGAATGAAGTTCATGCAGGCGGAAGCTATCTCTCGCAGAACGACCCGCGCCTGCATTTCGGCCTGGGAAGCGCGGCTCACATGGACGAAGTCGAGATCCGATGGCCGAGTGGTCGGCGCGAGAAGCTGGTCGACGTTCCGGCTGATTTCATCTACACCGTGGTCGAAGGCCAGGGCATCCAGCAGAAAAGGGCCCTGCCGGCCTTGTGAGTCCGCCATCGGGTTGGCGTGGTCCGACGCGCAGGTTCTCAAATTCCGTCGGCATTCCTGTGCGCTCGCCATCGGCCGGCGAGCGATCGAGTATGATGGAAGCGATCGCGGCACGATCGCCGTCCACCATGCTCCCGTTCAAACTGGTTTACAGCGATGACTACTATCTGCCGATTGGGGCGCATGTGTTTCCCGCCGAAAAATATCAGCAGGTGCACAAACGGCTGCTGCACACGGGAGTCGCCGAGGCGGGCGACTTTGTCACTCCGCAACCGGCATCCGACCGGGACATACTGTTGGTCCACACCCCGGCCTACGTTCAAAAGCTCAAGAGCGGCACACTCTCGGCGCGCGAGGAACTCGAGCTGGAAATTCCCTATTCTCCCGAGTTAGTGCGGGCCTTCTGGCTGGCAGCGGGAGGATCGATTCTGGCCGCTGACTTCGCCCTGCGGGACCGGGTTGCTTTCAATCTCGGAGGCGGATTTCATCATGCCTTTCCCGACCACGGGGAGGGTTTTTGCATGATCCATGATGTCGCCGTCGCCATCCGCCGCATGCAACGCGATGAAAAGATCCGCAGCGCGATGACGGTCGATTGCGATGTCCATCATGGCAATGGGACCGCCGCCATTTTTGCCGGCGTGCGCGTTCCTGCCTCGTCGCTGCCCTCGACCTCCGCCCCGCTGCTTGCTCGGGACGCTCCGGCCAAAGTACGGCAAGCACACGCCGGCGAGGTCTTTACCATCTCCCTTCACCAGGAACACAACTACCCGGCTTGGAAGCCTCCGTCCTCGATCGATGTGGATCTGCCCGACGAAATTGGCGATGAGGAGTATCTGGGATGGTTGGATCACGCCCTGAGCTCCGGGCTTCGCCAGTTCGAGCCCGACCTGCTCTGTTACATCGCGGGCGCCGACCCTTACCGGGAGGATCAACTGGGTGGGCTGTCGCTGACCATCGAAGGTCTCAAACGTCGGGACGAGCTGGTCTTTCGCGTGGCCCGCGCCCGGGACATCCCGGTGATGGTCACCTTTGCCGGAGGATATGCCCGGCGGGTGGAAGACACGGTGACCATCCACGCCAATACCGTCATCGCAGCCAAAGAGGTTTTCTCCGGGGTGGAGAGCAGTTAGACGTAGCCTTCGACCGCTGCCTGCCGAGAGCGAGAGAGGCCCAACCGCCTTCCGCCCTTGGGGACCCGTAGCGGTGGGAGCAGACTCGGTGCAAAAATCACGCGGGGGATGAGAGCGGCGAGGGCGGCGACCGGTGCCTGGTTGACTGCTAGAATGGTTCTGTCTTTATGTTCGAAAATCTTCAGGAAAAACTGCAGCGCGCTTTCAAGACCCTGCGCGGCCAGGCCGTTCTTAA
>JASHSL010000245.1 GCA_030040855.1 Terriglobales bacterium | reverse complement strand
ATCCTGGCGATCGCTGTGATGGTGACCTTTGCGGGCAGTGCGATGGCGATTGCTCGCGCGGTGAAGTTTGATCCGGTCCATGCCTTGCGGGGTGAGGGATGAGCTTCCCCTCCCTTCCCGATATCCGCCAGCGCCGCACCGACCGCCCCCATACCCAGATGTTTCTTCGTATGTTGATCCGAGCCGCGGTGCTCGGTCGCGGACATGCCGCTTCCGCCCTGCTGGCGATGGTGGTGGCGGCCGCCGTGGCCACCTCGATCATGAATCTTTCCGTCGACGTCGAATCCAAACTGCGCAAGGAGTTTCGTAAATACGGGGCCAATATCGTAGTGCTGGCAAAAGAGGGTCAGGAACTGCCCGAAGGCACCTTGGGCCAGGTGCAGTCGCTTTTAGGCAGTCAGGGCATAGCCGTGCCCTTCGCCTATGTCGTGGCCCGGGCTTCGAGCGGGCAACCGGTGGTGGTTTCCGGCACCGACTTCGAGCAAGTACGCAAACTCGAAAGCTGGTGGCGAGTGAGCGCTTGGCCACGCAACCCCGGCGAGGTCCTGGTCGGGGAACGAGCCGCCGCCGTCGTAAGCCCCACCGCGGAACCTTTCGACCTTCGCTTTCAGGGACACACCCTACACTGCATTCCGACTGGCTCACTTCGTACCGGGGCAGCCGAAGATAGCCGGGTTTATCTTTGGCTTGCCGATTTTGAAAAGTGGACCGGAGTCGCGCCTTCGACCATCGAGATTGCCGTGGCCGGATCGCCTGAAGAGGTCAACAGGATGCTCGCCATGCTGACTCAGGCCTTGCCCGCAGCCGAGGTCCGACCCGTGCGGCAGGTCGTGGAGGGCGAGGCACGAGTTCTGGGAAAGACTCGCGCCACCCTGTTGGCGGCGACCATTCTCATCATCCTGACCTCGGCCTTATGCGTGCTCTCTACCCTGATGGGCTGGGTCTTTGACCACCGTCATGACTTTGCCATCATGAAGGCCCTGGGGGCCTCCCAAGACCTAATCAGCGGGTTTTTTGCAGCCGAAGCCGCGGCCTTGGGGGTTTTGGGAGCCGTGATAGGATTTGGTGTGGGGACCGGGGTAGCCGCCTGGATCGGCCGCGCCAGCTTTCATGCCGCGGTGATGCCGCGCTTCAGCGTGTTGCCGTTTGTGCTCCTGGGAAGCATCCTGGTGGCACTGATCGCGGCGGGATTGCCGATGTCGGTGCTGCGCCGCGTGCAGCCGGCGGTGATCCTGCGAGGAGAGGAATGATCGAGTTGAAACACGTCAGCCGGCTCTACCCGGCAAGAGCCGGGGCGAACGGCGGGGTCATCCGCGCCCTCGACAATCTCTCCTTCACGGTCGATGCCGGCGAATGGATTGCGATTATGGGGCCCTCGGGATCGGGGAAGTCGACCCTGGTTAACTTGATCGGCTGTCTCGACCGTCCGAGCGCCGGGGAGATCTGGCTCGATGGCGAGAACGTCGCGAGCCTTTCGGCCAAGCAGTTGAATCGCGTGCGTGCCGAAAAGATTGGCTTTGTTTTCCAGCAGTTTCACCTGATTCCTTACCTCACTGCCTTAGAAAATGTCATGCTCGCGCAGTATGTCCATAGTATGACTGATGAGCGCGAAGCGCTCGAAGCACTCGAGCGTGTGGGACTGAAAGGACGCGCCGAGCATCTGCCCTCGCAGCTCTCCGGGGGCGAGCAGCAGCGGGTTTCGATCGCCAGGGCCCTGATCAACGACCCGAAGATCGTGCTCGCCGACGAGCCCACCGGAAATCTTGATGCAGTTAACGAAGAGATTGTTCTTCGCCTATTGCGCGAACTGCACCAACAAGGCCGCACCATCGTCATGGTCACGCATGACCCCGTCGTCGCTCGCCTCGCCGACCGTCGCGTCGAGCTCCACCACGGGAAAATCGCCGCCCAGATGGTTTTTTCGATGGCCGACGAGGAACAGTTCGACGAAGTTCTCGAAGAACTCTGGGTGTTGGCCGAACAGGGCGAGACTGCCGAGCTCGGCCGCATGGAAGTGCATGGCGCGCTGCCGGTTTCGATCGCCGTCGAGAAGATGACCGAATTAGGCCTGCTGACGACTCGACCCCATCCCCCGGAACCGCATCAGCACAAGCCCTTCGTGAACCCTTGCCACGATGCGCTGAAGCCGGACGGTGTCTCCACCGGAGACGGCACGATGATTGTGGACCTCACGGCGCGCGGTCGCCAGCGGGCCGCCGATATCATTCGCCGCCATCGTCTGGCCGAGCGATTGTTCACCGACAGCCTCGCCCTCGACAGCGAAACTGAGATCGAGCAACAAGCCTGCAAGTTCGAGCATATTCTCTCGCGCGAAGCCACCGACAAGATCTGCAGCTTCCTCGGCCATCCTCTCACCTGCCCCCACGGCGCACCGATTCCTCCCGGACCCTGCTGCCCCCGAACCTCGGCCAACCTCTCGCGATCCGGCTCGGAACGGCACGCCTAAAGTGGCACCCACCGAGGACAGCATCAAGATCGGCGTCTTTGACTCTGGCGTCGGCGGCCTCACCGTACTTAAAGCTTTACTTGAGCTGGTGCCGGAGGCCGACTATGTCTACTTCGGGGATACCGCCCGGCTACCCTATGGGTCGAAGTCGATCGAAACGGTTTCGAAATACGCCATCCTGGCTGCCCGCTATCTCGAGCGCCATGATGCCCAAATGCTGGTGATCGCGTGCAACACGGCAACTGCCTTGGCGCTTGATGTTATCAAGCAAGCGGTGAGCGTTCCGGTGATCGGCGTGGTCGAGCCTGGAGTGGAGCGAACCGCCGCGGAGAGCAAGAACCGAAAGGTTGTCGTCCTCGGCACTGAAGCCACCGTTAGCAGCCATGCCTATCGGAAAGCGCTTGCGGTTCGCGGCATCGAGGCGCGGGAAAAAGCGTGCCCTCTGCTCGTCCCGCTGATTGAGGAAGGCTGGGTTGAGCATCCCGTGAGCGAGCAGGTGAGTCGCATTTACCTGGGCGAGGCCTTCACCGACGGTTACGAATCAGCCGACATACTTCTGCTCGGCTGCACCCACTATCCCTTGCTCAAGCCCGTGCTGCGACGGGTGGCTCCCCGACACGTCGAGATTGTTGATTCCGCCCAGTCTACCGCGCAGGCGGTGGCCAAGATGCTCGGGGAGAATTGCGGGAGGGAGTCCGCGCCCAGGGAAGCCGCTCACGGCGCGCATTTGAAGTTCTTCGCTACCGATTCGGCGGAAAAATTTCGCCGCTTGGGAACTCGCTTCCTCGGCCAGCCCATCGATAATGTCGAGCACGTCGACTTGAGGGAGTAGGGAACACTCCCCTTGCCAAGACCTGCTCAAGGGTTCGAATGGCTCGAAAACTCGGTTAATAGAGGCGGAAGCTTACTTCGACGTTAATCTGAACCGCGACTGGCTGGCCATCCTTCATGGCAGGTTCGAACTTCCACTGCTTCACAGCTTCAATGGCTTTCTCATCCAAGCCCAGTCCCAAGGTCCTGGCCACCTTAATGTCACGCGGTTTACCGTCCGGGCCAACAATCATCCACAGGACGCAGGTTCCTTGATATTTCGCCTTGCGGGCTTCTTCGGAATATTCCGGGTCGGGCGTAAAGATCGGGCGTGGAGCCGAAACCCCTCCTCCCACCCGGAACACGCCGCCACCGGCGCCGCCGCCACGACCGGCACCAACCCCGGGCCCCTCGCCGACGCCAACACCACCCCCACTGCCGGAGCCAATCCCACCGCCTGAACCGACCCCGTTCGAGGGCGGCCCGGAGGGCAGGTGCGACAAGGGATCGCCGAAGGTCGGGATATTATTCGTAGCCATACGAATCTGGGGGGGGACCACCACAGTCGGTTCAGCCGTGAGCTTTGGGTTATTGTTGCGAACTACAACGGCCGGTGGCGTAATCTGCTCCATGGCGAACTTGGGCAACTTGCCCTTGGGAGCCTGGAACTTGTCGCGATCCCCACCCCCACCGCCACCCCCCGCCTGCTGTTTCGACGGGGCCATGGCCGGAATATCATCCGGGGCCACCAAGGTAACAGTCGCGTGCGGCTTCTCAATCTGCTTTACCATTCGCCGGCCCAGAATGGTGGCTCCGATGATGAGCGACAAGGCAAGAATGTGCACCACCGTAGAACCCAGCGCGCCATCTTTCTTGTAGTCGTAAAACCCCCAGATGTCTCTGACTGGAATCGGCTTCGATGTCAACACCAGGGGCGGCTCTTTCTTGGCAAAGAAGCGGTCCTCGAGGTTCTGCAGCAAGGACCGCCAGAGCGGCTGCTCCAGGGTGGACTTAGAAAGCAGAAGGTTCAGTTCGGGTTCGGCTTCACTCGCCGGTTTAACGTCCAATGTCGCCATAGTGGGCCCTGGATCTCCGCCCTCGGGGGCAAAAAATACTTCTTCTCGCTAAAGGAT
>JASHSL010000244.1 GCA_030040855.1 Terriglobales bacterium | reverse complement strand
AGTCGGGAATCGTGGTGCGTTTTCAGAAACGCGCTCACAATCCGCTATTGATGGCTGCAGGGTTGGATCAAACCCGTGAGCCCATACCGTGGCTGGGCAACAAACGTCTCCTACTGACGTTCGGCTAAACCGTGCGTGGTGTTAACTCAATGAACGAACGTGGGAATCCAGGCTAGTATGGTAGTCCGTCTCACGATGTCCATTGGCGTGAATAGACGTAGCCCTCTAGATCTTCACTGCCGCACAACTGATACAACCCTAACTCCCTCGAAAATAGTCTCGTTGATTCCACGCGGCGTGCGCTGGAGGCGCACAAGAACGGAACTTTGAAAAAGAGGTGCGCAGCTGGAACCCGCAAAAACTGGTGTTCAGCAGAAGTCAAAAGGAATAGTATAAGGAATAGTATTAAGATTAGGTTGAGTACCTCAAGAGAAGCAATATGCACAACAGTCTTTACTTCACTACTTTCGATCCTCTGTGTGACGCTCCCGAGGTTTGCGGTCTTTGCGGAACACGTCCCCCCGTGTTCCATTTCGAACTCAACAGCGATAAATATCAGAAAGAAGCGCTATCCCGCAAAGGATTCTGCTGTGAGATTTGTGCTACGCGGCTGCTCAAAGTGCTGGAGCGAACGGAATCCCAGGAATGGGCTGAGGAAGAGGCCGCGCTTGCGGCCGATGACTTCGACACCGCTGAATTTCACCAGCGGCTTGAGTCGCTGCGCACACTGGTAAGGTCGAAATAAAGCTGTGCACTTTGCTACCTACGCTGCCACGTTGCGCTTCCAGGCCTTGCGACCACTTCAATCGAAGTCACGGGACGAATTTCCCAGGCCGTTGCCCTCCAGTTTCCTGGCCGTCCGGGCGCCGTATTTTCCGATTCGCCCTGGTGTTCCCGATCAAACAGCGTCCAGCCACTAACTCTTACCCAGCGACCAAGAAACCTGTCCCGTAAGCTTCGCGTCGACCAGTCCACGCCGCGCTGGTTCATGATGTAGCGCCAGCGTGGCGTTACCTCCACGATCATCCGCCGGGAAGGACCACCGTTCATAGGATCGAGTACCAGTTCAATGTGGATATCCCGCTCCGCATCATCTCGCGCGTGGCAGTTGACACTCTCAATTCCTCCCCGCTTCACGTCCCACACGTAGCCAACGATCTCCGCGCCCTGTTTGACCTTCCAAGGGCTCACGTCGTTGCCCGGTGCGAGGATTCCTTCGAGAGTGATCCTCGGATCAATTTCGTCTGGCCCGGGCGCGATGTACCGGTTCTTGAAACGATCGAGTGCCTGAACGGCGAGGCTGCGGGCGTCGCCTTCCATTCCACAGCCGTGGAAAGCGGGTCAGAACAGGGGCATGCCGCGGCGTCGAAGCTCTTTGCTGACACGTCGGTAGGTTCGTGGCCCGGAACCTCCCCTGGGGCGCCATACGTGTCCTCTGGTGCATTGGGATCTGCGGGAACTTTCCGGACAGTCCCGACGTGCTCCACCCCGGCTTTGGCAAAGCTCAGCGTGCGCATCAAGCATCCAGGCCTCCCGTAAGGGTCGCCAGGCACGCCCGTGGCGCGACTCCTGTTGCACGATCTGGAGCGCACGGCCGTTTGGAGCCCCGGAAGCCGAGACCGCGCAATTTCTTCACAAAGCTCGGAAACCGGCACCTCACGCCGTTATCGTCAAGCTGATTGCAGCCACCCGCGCGGCCGTCACGGCGCGAACCGCCGACCTGTCTCGGGGTTATTCAATGAGTGCTAGGCCTGCCTTGCAGACCACCTCATCCTGTGAGTCAGTCCCCCCCGAACAACCGATTGCCCCGATCAGCTTGCCCTCTTTGATCAATGGAATACCGCCGCGTGAAGCGATCATTCCATTTAGGGTTATCAGATAGTTGAAGTTGTTGACTTGGATTGCGTTCTCAAAGACCTTGGTTTCGCGACGGAACATCGCTGCTGCCCGTGCCTTGTGCTCGGCGATCTGAATGGAGGCAAGCATCGCGCCATCCATGCGTTGGAAGGCGACGAGGTTGCCTCCGGACGGCGACATTCATTTTCCAGCCTCGCTTGTTGGCCTCTGCAACAACAGCATTGATGGCTGCCTGAGCGCGCTCCAGTGATATCGGAGGGCCGTAAGGTACATCGAATGGTATTTTGTCGGGCACGACATCGATTGGATTCGGCTGTTGGGACTGGACGTTGTTGTTTCGTTGTTTCCTGACATACATACTCCGTCGTTCGAGTCGCCCCGTCGTGAGCACGGTTCCGCCATCGTGAGTCGATCGCATATGCCACAGCCACTCTCGGCGGGTCTCAAGCACTTCTTGAGTCGCACTCTCGCGCGGCAGACTTAACGCTGCCGGTGCTTGCGCGGTCAGACAGTCGGAGGCCATGCGGGATCGTAGCCGCGACAACAGACTCTAGCGGAATGTTTCGACTACGTCGGGCGCGAGATACCAAACTTTTTCATCTTGGACACGAGTGTTGTCCGATTCAGACGTAATCTAGCGGCAGCTCCGCGGACGCCTCCAACAACCCAATTACTTTCTTGCAATGCCCGCACAATCATCTCCCGCTCTACCTGTTCCAACGCACTGGATTGACCGTCATCGTTTACCGCGAAAGGAGCAACGATATCTGTCAAGGGCACTCGTAGCTGCGGCCCGGGGGACAACAGTACTGCTCGCTCCATCAGGTTCTGCAACTCGCGGATATTGCCCGGCCAAGTGTGCCAGCTAAGAGCATCCATCGTGGCTTTGGGTATACTCACAATGTGCTTCCCCATCCGCTGGGCATACTTGTTTGCAAAATGGCGGACGAGTCGTTCGACATCGTCTCGACGTTCGCGAAGCGGCGGGACTGTTATTGGAAACACGTTGAGGCGATAGAAAAGGTCAGACCGGAATTTTTTTTCTGCGACCATCGGCGCAAGGGTTGCATTCGTGGCTGCTACCACACGAACATCGACCCGTTGCGTACGAGTGCTCCCCAGGCGCTCGAACTCCTGTTCTTGCAAAACTCTCAACAATTTTGGCTGCAATTCAAGAGCTATATCCCCAATCTCATCCAGAAAAAGCGTTCCTTTGTTTGCGAGCTCAAACCGTCCGATCTTTTGGGCGATAGCTCCTGTGAAC
>JASHSL010000243.1 GCA_030040855.1 Terriglobales bacterium | reverse complement strand
CTATCCCGACCACGTCCGGATCTGTGGGAGGCTCGGGGTGCAATTCCCCGGGCCTACCCGGCAAGAGGAAACAGAGCTATGCCAAACCGGAATGCGGCGGCGCAGCGAAAGCCTAGCCAAATCGCCACCGGTAGACTACGGCCACTGCGCCTCTTCTCGACTCTACCTAATCAAAAAAGCTTCGTGCCCAGCTCGTTAGGTCGATAGGTCGAGATTTGTCAGCGACTGGTGCCAAAGCCAAGCACATCGGCGTGCATCGACGGCTTGTATGCCCTGCTGCCTGAAGTACGCTAATGCTCTCGATCCACTCCGTCACTTCTGCAGCTGAGTCGAACAACCGTCAGGGCTCAGTATCAAAGCTCCACGGCCGCGGCAGCTCTTAAAGGTTGCGGCCCGGAGCTGAAAGCAAGAGCCAACCCTGATGCCGAGGCAGGACTGAAGCGCAAGACAACCAGAAAAGCATTGTGTGCCATACCAAACCCCAGGCGCTTGAGCCCAACGCAAAGCATCGTGTTCCTTCGGATAAAGCTATTCCGTCCGCTCATGCAGTGCGCACACGAACAGGACGCAATGATTGGGAATCCATCGCGTTGCTGTATGAAGCCTTGGTGCGAGTAGCGTCCACGAAAGGGGCCTCAAGGCGCAAAAGCCGCGGCAGTGGTCCGCGCCGTCAGTGCCAACAAGAACTCCAACCGTCGGTCGTTTTCAGGCTAAAACAGGGCTCGCCGCTCAGTACTGGTTCAAAGCCCACGCAGAGAGCTCGCGATGACCTCCTCATCCTCCCCGAGAGCTCTTTGCAAAATGAGTTCGAGCCGCTGCAGCCATGTTTTCGGCTTCAGCTCGCTGCCCTGGGTAATAGTCTGCTTCACCTGCGGGATTAAAATGGGATTGGCGACTGCCGGGTGGGGAACCATAATATTGCTCCTTTAGCGGTTCATCCTTGTTTAATTCAGCTGGCCCTGGGCTGTGCCTGCGGCCTTAGTTTCCGCAGCTCGCTGGATGCGCACAATGAGATCCACTCACTATTTAGTATCCCTCCCTCAGGAAACGTGGGGCCGTGATGGATGAGACTCAGCCTTGTGATCTGTCCCGCTAGCCTGCGGAGTGTCAGGCAATTACGCTGCGCGTGAGCCAGCTCTTTTTCCGTCCCCGTTCTTCTGCATCGGATCACATCTGCCGGCTTGCGAGCCTTCCCTCGCAATTCTGCCTCTGACCAACGGCTTGAGAATAAACAGGGAGACAATCGCCGCGATGGCGCATAGGACCGCAGCGAAATAGAACGGCACGGAGAAGGACCCGCCAAAATAGGCAGCCAGCGCCGCCGCACCAAAACCGGCGAACACCGACGCCAGTCCCTTAGCCGTATACACCATGCCATAATTGGCCGATGCATTCTTGGGGCCGAAAATGTCGCCCGTCGTTGCTGAGAACAACGAAAATACTTCCCCCCAAAACAGGAAAACGACTGAGAACAACACCACAAACGCGATTGGCGTTCCCGCAATTTTGGTCACGAGAAAAATCAGAACCGCTTCGATACCAAAAGTGACAAACATCGTATTTTCGCGGCCCAACTCGTCCGAAACCGAGCCCCATATGATCCTGGAACCGGCATTACAGAGCGACGTCAGGGTTACGGTTAGCGGAACGACGGCGAGGCCCAGAACCTTTGCGTCGCTCACATGCAGCGACTTGGCGATCTGCGAAAGGTTCGCGGTGGCAATCAAGCCGCCGGCACAGGCAAAGAAAAACATCGTGTAAAGGAAGTAGAACTCCGGTCGGCAGAGGGTTTGAACCCAGGTGAAGTTTACTTTCGACTGCGCCACTGCTTTGCCGACCTGTTCCGCACGCTGATCCCATCCCGCCGGAACCCATCCCGCTGGCGGATGGCGAAGGATCATGGCGGCAATAAGTGCAACGGCACCTTGCCCGACCCCCCAAGCTGTCATCGCATGTGCCCAACCTATGTTGTGGATGGTGCTAGCGATGGGCATAACCGTCAGAGCGGCTCCGCCACCGAAGCCTGCGGCCGTAAGCCCAACCGCAAGCCCGCGCCGATCGGGAAACCATTTCACCGCATTAGCCACGGATGAGATGTAAATGATGCCGGCCCCGGTTCCGGCGATCACGCCGTAGTAGATGTACAGAGCAAAGGGCGACTTGGCGACCGTGCCCCCGAGAAACCATCCCAGGCCAATGCAAATCGCGCCTAAAGTCATGAGCTTGCGGATGCCGAGCTTATCGACGAAATATCCTGCTACGGGCATCGGCCAAGTCTCGAAAAGAATAAAAGCGGAGAACACGGCTGCGATCTTCGCGTAGGGCACGCCCGAGAATGTTTGTTTCATGCCCGGTGTAAAAAGTGTGAAAGCATACTGATAATTCGATATGAGGATCATCGCGACGACACCGCAGACGAGTTGTATCCAACGATTTCCGGCAGCGGTTTTCGCATTTCTGGTGAGAACCTGCGGTTGTGTAGCCATGCGCCCTCCTGGGTGTTTGTCCGAATCTTTTCGATCGCACTCCTCGCTGGGCCTGGTCCGGACCAAAGCCGCTCCCCTGCTGGAGGGCGGCTTGCCAGCTTAGATTTCTTTCTCGAGCGGGATCACTCCCGGCACCGGCCAGTTGGTCCACATCTCGTCCACCTTGCTCGAGAAAAATTCGATGTCTTCTTCGTCGCTGGATCTCCTCGGCGACGGCTTCGTAGATCTCGGTACGATTCTTACGGATCGCCATTGACCGAGGATGCTCCGCCGCGCTGGTCCGATAACCGACATTCGGCCTATTATCATCTCGCAGGGTGCGTCTCCTTCAGTGCTTTTGGTCACCGCGCAACGTGATTGTCGAGGGGAAGGCGAGGATCTCATGAATGGGATTCAATATGATCATCTGTCCCACTTGTAACGCCTCCCAAACACTAGAAGTGGGTTGTTTCAACAGACATAGACGACCTAACTAAACTAGGCAGCGGTAGTCCGTTGTGCTGAATCCAATATCGCGCTCGCCGATCACCGGAGATGTCGTCAGACAAGCACAACAGTGTCCGGTATCTCAATGAGCGGGTTAGAAGCCACAAATGCGGTGCTCGTCCAACGCGAGAATCCGAGGTGCGAATGAAAGTAGACAGAAGTAAGCGGCTCGCTTTCGTGATCGTCGCCGTAGTGGTCTCGGCGCATTTGGCCTTAGTGGAGGAGACTACAGTGTGGCAGTTTTGGGGTTGGTTAGAAACACCCGGCATGTATATTGCGCTCTCGCTCTTTCAAAAACCGGGCTGGGGTCGAATGGTCGCAGGGCCCATTGCCGACTCTTATCTGTAGTTTTTGCTAATCTGCAGCAGTCTGCTGCTATGGCGGCGCAGAACCAGCAGACGAGTTGATGAAGTTGAGAAGAGAATCCTATTCGTAATGTTCGTGATCTTTGCCGGGATGCTCTCGGTGCTAGTAGCTTTAGTGTGGGAAAGCCTTGTGTCCGGACTTTCGTTCCGCGCGCCAGGCATGTACATCGTGCACGCTCGCTCGCCTGAACAAATAATCAGTGGACCATCGCTGGAAAAGCTTGGCATCATGCAGGCTATCGACTCTTTTCTGTGCTTTTTACTTATCGGCGGGAGTGGGCTTACACTAATACGGCACCGAAAGAAGAGGCAATCAATTTCAACTGGACGCGACTACTACGGTTAAGCGCGGTGATCATTCGACGCTTACAAACGATCGTATCTGGTGAGTTTTGCAGTAACTGGCAGCGAAGGGAGGATAAGCGGTTCTGGCGTTGGTCTACGCTACGCCGTTACTAAGGACCTAGCTTCCTTCGCTTCCTTCAGTGGGTCTCCCGTTAACTGACTTCCAAGGGTATAATCGCGCCGACCATCTCTCCGGCTCCGGCCACACCACTCGCGATCTGCGCGGTTTGTGGCCGCTCTATGCGCCGGAGATTCTGGCTAACTAACCCGTTTGTGAGCGCTGACGTTGGGCCACGTTTAATCAAGGAACCACCGAACCGATCGAGGAGGGCTAGGCCGTGATACACCAAACAAGATCGTTGGCTCTTGTACTTGCGGGAATCGCACTGGCTTTCGCAATCCCTGGGGCAAGCTCGCAGGAGGTAACCATGAATTCCAACCCGAACGTCGCTGCTAGCGACGTCCCGAAAATCGAGTTTGAAAAATACACTCTGCCCAATGGCTTGCAGGTGATTTTGCACGTGGACCGCAAGCTGCCCATGGTCCACGTCAATAACTGGTATCACGTAGGCTCGAAAAACGAGCGCTTTGGACGCACGGGCTTCGCCCACCTTTTCGAACACATGATGTTTGAAGGTTCGAAGGATGCTAATTCCAAGTATTTCGGCTTTATTGAGAAAGCGGGCGCCAATCTTTTCGAAGGCGGGGTCAACGGCACTACCAACGAAGACCGCACCAATTATTTCGAATCGGTCCCTTCAGCAAGTCTCGAATATGTGCTCTGGCTGGAGTCCGACAGGCTCGCCACGCTCACCGACGTTTTGACCAAAGAGAAGCTGGATAACGAGCGCGACATCGTCAAGAACGAACGCCGCCAGGGCCTCGAAAACCAGCCTTACGGCCGGGCCGCGATGCTCATCACGGAGAACGTTTTTCCTACTGGCCATCCTTATGCCCACACAGTGATCGGAAGCCACGAAGACCTCACCGCTGCCAGCGTGGACGACGTGAAGGATTTCTTCCACACTTATTACACCCCCAACAATCTCTCTCTGGCGATCACGGGAGATTTCGACGTAGCCGAGGCAAAGCAGCTGATCGCGAAGTATTACGGCCCCATCCCTCCCGGACCAGCGCTCGACCGTCCCAAACATTGGGTGCCGAAGCTCACCGCAGAAAAAATCATTGAAGTGAAGGATCACGTGCCCCAAGAGCGCACCTATTTCGCCTGGCCCTCGCCGGCATTCTTCGATCCTGATGATGCGAACCTAGATCTCGTCTCCCTGATGCTGACGGATGGACTCTCCTCTCGCCTCCAGAAATCTCTCATCTACGACAAGCAGATCTGCTCCGACGTAGTCTCATTCCAGAACTCTTCCGAAATAGCCGGCGATTTCATCATCTGGGTAACGGCGCGTCCTGGAGCTTCGCTGAGCCAAGCCGAGCAGGTTACGTCGGAAGAAATCTCTCGCCTCGCCAACGAGGGTCCTACCGCTGAGGAGTTAAGCCGCGCAAAGACCAAGTGGGAGTTTCAATATGTTACCGGCCTGGAGCGCATCGGCGGCTTTGGGGGTAAGGCCGACCTGCTAAATACCTACAACGTTTTTCTCGGTGATCCGGACAAGTTTGCTGCAGACGTCGAGCGTCATCGCGCTGTAACTGCTGAAAATCTGCGTCGGGCTGTGGCAAAATGGCTCGATACCACCAACCGCATCGTTATTCGCTTCCATCCGGAAAGTTTTCAGGCGGACACACAAGCTGAGTTGGACCGCGCGAAACAGCCGGCGCTCGGCGCCGACCGGCCGTTCCAGGCGCCTGACGTGACATCGGCGAAGCTCGAAAACGGCATGCGAATTTATGTAGTCGAGCGCAAAGATCTTCCAAAAGTTGCCGTGCGGCTTGCCAGCCGCGCTGGCAGCATGGCGGATCCTCAAGGAAAAGAGGGTCTCTCGAGTCTGGCAGCCGATGTGATGAGGCGCGGCACGACGAGCAAAAGGGCACTAGAGATTGACGATGCCCTTGGCGATCTGGGCACATCACTTAATGGTCGAGCAGACAGCGAAACTGCGACTCTCGATTTCGAAGTCCTCAAGAGAAATCTCGCGCAAGCCCTCGCTGTCATGGCCGACGTCGCCATAAATCCAAACTTTCCCGCCGACGAACTCGAGCGGGAACGGAAAATCCGCCTCGCGGAGCTCGCTCAAGGGGAGAGCCAGCCAAACAGAATTTCCGAGCGCTTAAGTTTGATGCTAGTTTACGGTAGGGATCATCCTTACGGCCGACCCACGGCTGGCTATCCTTCCACGGTAGAGAAAATCACGAGAGAAGATCTTGTCTATTTCCATGAGACGTATTGGAAGCCTGGCGGATCAGCCCTGATTCTTGTCGGCGACATTTCTCTGGCTGAAGCGACAGAACTAGCAAAACACAGTTTCACCGCCTGGAAAGGTGCCGCGCCTCCACCGATCAACGTTCCCGCGCCGCAGCCGGCGGGGCAAGGGAAAGTTTTTCTGGTGAATCGCCCGGATGCCGCTCAGACGGTCGTAGCCGAGATACTGCCCGGACCGGTGCGCAACAGCCAGGACTATTATTCGCTGAGTTTAGCCAACGCTGTCTGGGGCGGAGCAGCAGGTGCGCGGCTGGGGATGAACATTCGCGAGAACAAAGGATATTCCTACGGTGTATTTTCCTTCCCCGCGCCGCTCCAAAGATATGGCATGTGGCGAGCGTCGGGTGGCGTGCAAACTAATAAGACCAAGGAATCCGTTGTCGAATTCGACAAAGAACTGAAGTTCATTGCCGGCGACAAACCCATCACCGATAAGGAACTAGCCGATGCCAAGCACACGCGTGTCCGCGGCTACGCGCAACAGTTCGAATCCATGGACCGGGTCGCCAGACAAATCGAGGAAATGTGGACCTTTGGTCTGCCCATGACAGAACTGCAGCACGAACCGGACGAACTCGAGAAAGCTA
The DNA here is from genome assembly GCA_030040855.1 of Terriglobales bacterium. Taxonomy (GTDB): domain Bacteria; phylum Acidobacteriota; class Terriglobia; order Terriglobales; family Acidobacteriaceae; genus JAFAGX01. The sequence goes on along the minus strand of JASHSL010000243.1, from coordinate 26,315 downwards.
CGCTCGCCTCGGTCAACGCCGCCGCTCAAAAGTACGCCAAGCCCAGCGGCGCGACTTTGCTGCTCGTCGGCGATCTTTCGAAGATTGAAACCGGCGTTCGCGAGCTCAACCTGGGAGAAATCGTTCTTCTCGACGTGGAAGGGAATCCAGTGGCCAAGAAATAGCGGGAGGCTCAAGGTCTCGAGGCCCGGGAATGCGAGCTGTAGAGGTGAGTAGCTCAACGCTTCCATTTGCACGGTGATTTCTACCATTTTTATGAGCCGGTTCCACTGGCGACCGATACCGGAAGTCCCGATCTTCCTTTCAAGAGCCGAGCTCTGCAACTAAAAACGATTGGCCGCTGCCGTTGGGAAAGTAAATGTATAATTCGCGCCGGTGAGGTGCAGTTCTTCCGGGTTTGATGGGCGAGCGGTGATCCAATGATCCGCTGCAGCCCCAAAATTAAATTGGGCTGAGTTAGGTCCTGCCAAGTCGGCTAGTGTTTACTAATCCTCTGGTCCAAACTACGCACTTAGAGAGCGTTAATTTCCGTGTTGAAACGTTGAAAGCCGGTCGCCGGCGCTCGCGGCCAGCTGCGCCGGAACAGCAGAAGTTGTTCGGCTGGAACGAAGAACGAGCCACTAACCATGGATTTTTGAAATTACGACACTACCGCCCGGCGAGACCCCCTTTCCTAGACGGATAGTCGAGGGGTTGGGACCAACGTACTTCGCCTAAAAGGGGAATTCCGCAGAAATTACGCCTAAATTCGAAGAGAATCAGAACTCGCTCAGAAAAGACGCGGCATAGTCTTCGCTTTAATCGGCAAGGCTGCGCACGACCCCCGAAACTCCCCGCCAGCAGCACATAAACGACGGTCGATACCGCAGGCGAGGCACGCAGGCCCATGCGCGTGGCCATCGCTGCCATGAAATCGCGGTTGGGAAATCCGCCAAGCCCGCTAAGCCACACGATCGCATAAGCGATGGCCGCTCCGATCAGCGGCACATACCAGCTCATGAGTGCGTAGTTCGTGGCCGGCCATTTCCAGCCGAGATCGGCAAGGTTGCGTCCATTCACCTTGAGCGTGGCGAAGGCCGCCAGGGCCGGGCACCACATGTTGCCAAATACGTAAAGTCCACCGCCGGCACCGACGTGCTTCGCCCAAATGGCCAGAAAGTAAAAGAGGGAAGAAAACAGAAAGACAAGAAGAAGGTAGGTGAGAACTTGCCGACGCGAGGACGCCATTTCCCCCTCCGGGCGGAAAATAATTCTAACAACTTCGCCGCAAAGCCGCGGCAAATCCCAATGCAGTTGACCAAAAAGAACGGAAGTGACCCTCATGGGCACAAGCATGCTCATTGCCGGCCCCATGCCCAAGATTGGGCGGACGGAGCTGGCGCAAATCCCTGTCCCTGAAGCAACCCGCACGCACCGACCAGTCCCGCACCACGAAATTGTTGAGGCGCTGGTTGAAACCCTCAGTTTTCGCCACATCGGAGTGGTGAACGAAGAATATGCTGTCTCACACGATGGCATGAAGATGTTCGCGGTCCTCGACCTCAAAACCAAATGGACGGTTGCCGATTCGCCGTTGGATTGAGGAACTCGCACGATAAGAGCTTCCGTCTGTCGCTGACAGTCGGGATTCGAGTTTTTGTGTGTTCGAATATGGCGTTCAGTGGCGACTTTCAAGCGGTCTTGGCGAAACATACCCGGAGCTTCAACCTGATAGACACCCTGTCGGTGGGTGTGGATCTGCATTCAGCGGAACTTTGAGCCGATGCGGGGCCAGGTCGAGTCTTGGCGGCAGACGCAGATCACGATGCCCAGGCAAAGTTGATCGTGTATTCTGCGTTCGTTGAGGGTAAGCTAGACGCTCGGAAGAGCCTGCTGCCCGAGGCTCACCACATGTACTTCGAGCCGCAGTATCCCGAGTTTTCGCCGCGAACGATGTGGAGTCTGTCGAATGCGTTTTACAAGCGCGTTCACGAAGCTCGACCCTGTTCTCGAGTTCAAGGCGACCGCCAAGCTGGGCGAATTTCTCACGCAACTGCCTGCTTGATCAAAATGGACTTCTGTTCACGGACCCTTTCGTGAACGGGAGATCCGTTAGTAGACCCTCTACAAAAGGCGTGGATCTGAGTCTTCAGGTCGCACGGCGTACTGTAGCCCCCATACTTCTGCAGGCACTGAGATTTGAGGCGAGCTTAACACGAACTGCCTGCACCATTGCCGAACTGTGAACAGAGCGCAGTGCAAGGTCGGCTAACCTTGGCTGGTTTAGTGGAAGTCAATTTGCAGAAAAGAGAACTGCGATTCAGAACCATTCTTTTGTCTCGCGCATCCAGGGATCGAAAAAATAGACGGAGGGGGTCCAAACAATCTCGTTTGGGGTACGAACGGCAAGCGCTGCATGCCTTACGCAGTTCGAGAACTTGGCCTGCAGCCTTGGCTCGTTCGACACTTCACCGAAGCGAAGCCTGAATTCCTGCATTGCCCGTAAGTATCTCGCAGGCTTATCCGGAACAAATACACACAGTATTCGTCCGACAACTTCTTCGAAAAGTCTGAGATCATCATGAAAGGGGCGTAACGCCACTAAAGTATCGAACATGTATGCGAAATCGTTAAAGCGCTCTCCGCCAGCCAGTGACTCTCTAATTCTGCCCGCAAACCTTTCCGATGGCATTCAATCTCACGATTGCCACCTTTCGCTTGGTGGCTGAAGTTGTCGTAGGGGAGAGGGACAAGTGCAAAGCGATTCTTACTGGTGCGGTCTCTCAATAGGAATCGAAGGCGGCGGAACAGAACCCGCCGCACATTCCATGTAAGTAATTGAGTAAAAGATTGGCATGGCCCGCGGCATGCCACAGATGCTAGGCGTCTTCCAGCGTGATTCCGGTCACTGACTTTCTGTCCTGGTTGCGCTAAACACTAATCGTCGCCTCTCGATGAGCACTTTCCCGCCTGATATCCAAGTCCTGCCATGGGCGAAAGCCGACGCGTGAGTTTAAGGAGGGCAAGATGGCAACTACATCACTCGATCGCGAAATCCTCGCTCCGGAAAAAGGGTACGCAATCAGTTCGCAGCCATACGGCATTTATGTATGCCCCACATGCAAGCGGGAGCTGGAGCTAGGGCCCGGAAGTCTCTACTGCCATGCCTGTGCGGTAAGCTACCCAATCCGCGACGGGATAGCCGACTTCATCGTGGAAAAGCTCGAAGAGAACAGTAACCGATCCCTACGCGTGCTCGGCAAGATGGACTCTTCCCTCCTCCTTGATTTTGCCGCGTACAGTTACGAGAAATATATATACCCGCCAGTGTGTAACCTGTTTGGCGGCTGGCACAGCACGTGCTTAAAAGAGCTGGCACGAGACATCTCTGACATTGTGGGATCGCAGGACGGCGTCATCCTGGACGTGGCATGCGGTCCGGGGACCTACGGACGTCGCATCGCTTCGGCGTCAAGGACGGTTTATGGCATTGATGCTTCCATGAGCATGCTGCGCCGGGGCGCCCGTTACGTCGAGCGGGACTGTATTCCCAACGTTCACTTCGCCCGGGCCAAGGTCGAGGCGCTACCATTCCCAGCCGGTCTGTTCGACGCTGCCATCTGCGCAGGGTCGTTGAACCACTTCTCCGACACAGTCTTGGCATTGCGTGAGATTAACCGCACCATGAAAGCTGGAGCGCCATTGGCGGTGATGTGCTTTGTCGTCAGCTGCAGGGGCCTCTTCAAATACAGATTCATACGCGAGCGCGTCGAGAAGGAGCGCGTCGAGAAAGGTGGCGGTTATATCTTCGAACTTCCTGATCTCGACCGCTACGTGGCTGAGGCGGGCTTTGAGGGCTTTCGTCCCCACACGCACGGCGCCGTCCTGGTGTTCAGTGCCCGAAGGAGACCGGCGGAGCATTAGAATGGGACTTATCCCGAGTAGTCGGCGATCCGGAAGTTGGCCATAAACGCTAGTGCTGTATCGGATACGCCCCAGCGCGGACCACTCGGAGGGTATCTATTCTCATTGCGGGGCGCATCCGATACAGCCGTTTGAAGGAAGCCGCCCGTGGGGAGGCAATTATGCAAATTCAAGGGATTGTAGTTTCACGTGGTGGCTCCCGCGAGAGAAGGTGGTGAGCGGAGTTGCAATTGGGCGGCAGTAAGTCTCTCGACGACGACCATGGGGCCAGGAGGAGCTGAATGGTGCGCAGGTCAGCGCCGTTTTCCAGCAAATGCGTAGCAAAACAATGGCGCAGGGTGTGGGGATGAACCCGATTTTGCAGGCCGGCATGTTGCGCCGCGCGATGGCAGGCATGCCAGACGGTCTTGGGGCTGATGGGGCGATGGGCGGTGTGATGACGTCTCCCGGGGAATAACCAGAGTTTGGGCTTGCACTTCAGTCCGCGGAAATAGTCACGCAGGGCTTGCAGCAGCGTAGAACTTAGCATGACATCACGGTCCTGGCGACCTTTTCCGCCGCGGATGTGGACCACCATGCGGCGGCTATCGATATCGGGGATTTGGAGTTTGCATAACTCGGCGCGTCGCGCCCCGGTGCCATAAAGCGTCATCAATAGAACACGATGAAACTGGGTCTGGGCTGAGTCAATGAGGCAGGCTACTTCTTCGGGACTCAAGATGCTCGGAAGGTGTCGCGTCTTCTTGGGGTACGGTGTGTCGGCTACGCTCCATGGTTTTTTCAGTGTCTGAATGAAGAAGAACCGCAGCGCGGCCAGCCGTTGGGTTACGGTTGGTCGAGCGAGCTTCTTCTCGCGGAACAGATACGCTTGGTACTCTCGGATGTGCTCGGGACCCAGTTGATCGGGAGGGCGCTTGAAATAGCGCGCGAAATCTTCGATTGTTTGGACGTACGAGCTTGTTGTAGTCTGAGCGTAATTACGACGCTCGAGTTCCTCGAGCATCATTTTGCGAAGGTGGGTCGTAGGTCATCTCCTTATGACCCCGCCTACCTTATCGTCGGCGATGCCTCGTTAAGTTCGAAACCGAAGTCGGCTGGCATACACCGGCCTGATCTTCCGGCGCGTAAGTCGCTGATCCCAGCATGCTGGGCGGCTGCTATTACCACGTGCCAGATTGCTTCAGGTGCGATTCCATCCCCCAAACCTTATTGAGATGTCTGGGTTGCAAGCAGAAACTCAACCAAGCTGTGAACGACAACGTGGGACTGGAGGACATCTGATGTTTTACTGACGACCTCCAAGCCGACTTCTCGGGAGTGATAAAACAGACCCCAATTACGCCATCGCGACAACGACGATGTGCCGATCGGCAGGCCGCATCGAAGAAACGTTTGGCGTGTCGCACGGTCGGAAACCCAGTCACCTTGAAGATCCGTAGGACACAATTGAAACCCCCGCCTGTTGAGGCTTAAGATTTCAGTCAGGAGGCGCCTATGCCTCACTATGAGTTCTTCTGCCCCACTTGTAAGAAGACCTTTTCAAGAATATTAGCTCTGATTGATTGGGCAGAGGGAGAGATCCCCTGCCCTTACTGTGGCAGCCATGAAGTCGAGCAAGTGTGGTCAGCTTTCTCGCTTTTTACATCCCAGAAGTGCGCGTGAATTGGACCTATTTTCAGTTCCAGTGAGGTGGAGATGAAGTTTGCTCATTTCTCTTTCGGCTCCATAGAGATTGATGACGCAACATACGAGCATGACGTGATCATCGACCGCGGAAAGATCCTGAAACGTAAGAAGAAGGCTTCGAAGCGGTTTCGAGACGAGTTTGGGCACACGCCGCTGTCTGTTGAAGAGGACATACCTTGGAAGTGCAAGCGGCTGATTATCGGCACAGGAGCGTATGGAAGACTACCTGTGATGGAGGAGGTCAAGCGAGAAGCACAGCGGCGCTACGTCGAATTGCTGGTCCTGCCAACCGCCGAGGCAATCGAGAGGCTGGGCCAGGATCCTGATGACACCAACGCAATCCTGCATGTGACGTGCTGAGGTGCAGACGCACGCCCTTTGGCTGACGGGATTGTGGATCGCTGTCTTCTGTCTCAAGTCTGACTTCGAATTCTCGCTCCTTGCGGGAAGAAATGCATGTCATTATGTCGGTCTCTCGCTCTTTCACGGTCAAGCGTGCCAGCTTTCAGTCCGCCTATCTCAAGCTCTGGAAGTCGGGGAAATTGTCACGCCGTATAGAGCTTGGCCTGGAGAAGTTGGCGGACTGCACCCTCTGCCCGCGCAACTGCCACGCCAACCGTCTCGAAGACCAAACCAAGGTGTGTAAGACCGGCCGCTACGCCGTTGTGAGCAGCTATTTTGCCCACTTCGGTGAGGAACGTTGTTTGCGGGGTTCGGGTGGCTCGGGAACCATTTTCTTCAGCTCCTGCAATTTGCGATGCGTCTTCTGCCAAAACTACGAGATCAGCTGGCAGGGTGAGGGCCGTGCCACCAAGCCAGATGAGCTCGCGGAGATTATGCTTGATTTGCAGGACAAGGGTTGTCACAACATCAACTTCGTGACTCCCGAGCATGTTGTGCCGCAGATTCTGGAGGCGCTCTTGCCGGCGGTTGAGCGCGGCCTCCGGCTCCCTCTGGTTTACAACACCAGTGCCTACGACTCTGCGGATTCGCTCGCACTCATGGACGGAATTGTCGACATCTACATGCCCGATTTTAAGTTCTGGGACCCCGGCCAGGCGCGGCGCTACGCGAAAGCACCCGAATATCCCGACGCTGCACGACGGGCCATCAAGGAGATGCACCGCCAGGTCGGCCCGCTCGTCACCGATGAACGTGGCGTAGCTTTGCGTGGCGTTCTTCTGCGTCACCTCGTAATGCCTGGAGGCGTGGCAGGAACACCCGAGATCATGCAGTGGATCGCCCGTGAACTGGACGCTGACACCTACGTCAACCTGATGGCTCAGTACCATCCTGCCTGCCGTGTCAGTGAAAGCGAGTATCCAGAGATCGACCGTTGCATCACGGGGAGTGAGTTTCAACAGGCCCTCGACGCGTTTTACGCGGCTGGGTTGGCTCGCCTCGATTCCGATTCAATTCCCGACTAAGAAGGCCGGCTATAGAAAGTTCAGCGGACGGAGGAAAGAAAAGAAGGGAGGGTGGTTTCGCCTTCCTTCTTGAGCTACGCGGCTTTCAATGTCTTCGGCACGTTCACTTTGATTTGTTTTGCCTTTGCTTCTGCTCGCTTCGGCATGTCAATGGTCAGCACGCCATGCGTGTAATTGGCTTCAATCTTTTCCGGGTCTACGGTTGTAGGAAGGGTGAATGAACGGGAGAAGACTCCGTAGTGGCGTTCCTTGCGACGGAAGTTCTCCTCCATGATGTCCTTTTCGAGTTTGCGTTCGCCGCGCACAGTCAGCACGTTGTTCTCGATCTCGACCTTGACGTCTTTCTCATCAATACCTGGCACTTCGACTTTGAAGGTCAGTTTTTGATCATCTTCGTAAACGTCTGCCGGCGGTCCGAATTCCCAGGTGCTCAGATTTTCCTCAAACGGTAGCCATGGCGTTCTTCCAAAGAAGCTGTCGACCAAGTGGTTCATCTGCCGTTGCAGAGACGTGAGTTCGTGGAATGGTTGCCAACGAACGAGAGATTTCATAACAAACCTCCTGCTCCGCCAGTGCTTCGGGCGCCGGCGTCGCCTTCCTTAATTCTACGACCCCTGTCTCACCTTCCGAAAAAGATCGCGAAGTGGTTTGGGCAGTGATCCCGTCCTTGACCCCCAGACGGCGTCAGCGATGATCATGAGCACATGAGACAAGGATGGGCGGGCGCGCAGCGCATCGGGTACTTGTCGATGTTCTTGAGACACCCTATTGAGACAATAGAACGGCATCGTGAGCTATCAACAGCAGATCGAAATCAGTACGAAAGGGCATGGAGACATGCACGATCTGACCGAGCAGGTCGCGGCGATCGTGACCACGGCTGCGGTCGGGATCGGGCCGCAAGGCCGATGAACGACCCGTTCTCTTCCGGCTTGGAGAAAGGCAACACCAGGTCGAGGCCGTACTCGATCCGTGGTACGAGCCAGAGAGCGTCTTTTTACAAAGCTTCAGGCGGATGACGGCAATCTCTACATCCTGCGACAACGGACATCGACACCGGATGGACAGTGGAAGTTGGTTTCGTTTCGCCAGTAAAGATAGCAGAGAAGCATCCGGAATTAGCGACTGCGAGCGATCCACATTTGCTGCCCGTAGAAAGCAAGATTGAGAAGACAGACGAGGAGGCCTGCAACCGTCAGAACGGTTACGGAGATGTCGGGATAGACCAGCTTGTCTAGGTAATGAAGCAGAAAGCCTCCCTGATAGGGTTAGACGCCGGCCCTAGCTTCAACCAGTTCTCAAGCAGGGTGAGGGGACACTTGGCTGAGCATCCCTAATGAGCCGCGGGTCTTGATCGTGGAGTCCTCCGGAATGCCCCGGCAAGTGGCGAACATCCGGCGTAACATCATTGGTAGACGGCTTCGTGGACTTCGCCAACCCAACAGCTTGCTATCACATGTGGATCCAGCCTCGGAAGAGAACCTGAAGTGTTCACCGGGGCCTGCTCAACGCTTCTCGAGTGGCTGGCAAAGAGGCAACTGCAATAACCCGCACGTATAGCCAATGCTTGGATGCGCCTGAGCAAACTGGATCTCCGCTGAGTGCAAGGCTCGCATCCGACTAATTGCGGAATCCACGCTCCCAAGCAACGTTATGACCTAGTGGCTTTCTTCGTGTCACACCACAACGTGATTCGGATTACAGACAAGGCCAAATTCCAGCCGTAAAGAGAAGTTGAACGTCGAGAGGGTGAACGAATGAGTCTCAGTCAGCTAGCCCGGTCCATAAAGGAGTCGGCCACTCTCAAGCTGAACGAAACGGCTACCCTGCTTCGCGCGAAGGGCGAGCCGGTCATCCACTTGGGAGGCGGCGAACCGAAGAGCAAATGCCCCGTCGATGCGGTCATCAATTGTGCGGCCGTGTTGAACACGGGAGAAATCCGCTACACCGCGCCCGACGGAATTCCTGCACTCAAGAAGGCCATCATCCGCTATACCGAGGAGCACTACAAGAAACTAGTCTCGGCGGATAACGTGATCGCGTCGGGCGGCGCGAAGCAGGCGCTGATGGTGCTGCTGCATGCCATCCTTGATCCCAAGGAGGAAGTCATTTTTCCTGCGCCTTACTGGGTCAGCTATCCGGAAATGGTGAAGCTGGCTGGCGGAGTTCCGGTGCCAGTGACAGCGGAAGATGGAACTTTCTTTCCTACACTAAAAGAGATCGTGGCTGTGGTCAGCTCTTACACCAAGGCCATCATTTTGAACAGCCCCAACAATCCCTCGGGTGCGATGTACTCGAAAGACTTCGTGCAGGAGATGGTCGAGTTCTGCGAGAAGAAAGGCCTTTATCTCATCATGGACGACATTTACAACCGGCTGGTCTTCGACGGCAAGACTGCTCCGATCTGTTACGAATCCGCGAAGCTGCCGCTCGACGAGTCGAAGCTGGTTGTCATTAATGGCGTATCCAAGATGTACGCAATGACGGGTTTTCGCATTGGCTGGGCCATAGCCAGTAAGCCTCTGATCGAAGCCATGGCTACCATCCAGTCGCAGCAAACCTCCGGACCGTCTGCGCCGTCGCAGTGGGCTGCCGTGGGCGCGCTCAATGGGGTGCAGTCGCCTGTGGACAGCCTGCGGGTTACGCTGGAAAACAACCGCAACGTCATGATGGACCGTCTGCGCGCCTTTGATGGAGTAAAGATTTACCAGCCTGAAGGAACCTTTTATTGCTTCCCCGATTTCAGCGCCTATATGAAGGACTCGCAAAAGCTCTCTGATTTCCTGCTCGACAAAGTGCGCGTAGTCACTGTGCCGGGAAAGGAATTTGGATTCGAAGGGCATTTGCGGCTCAGCTACTGCGGGACGATGCGGGACATAACGGAAGGTTTGGATCGCATCAAGTGGGCGCTCGATGCGAATTCGGCGAATGAACTCTATCTTGGCGACCGCAAACTGGTAAGGGAGTGGGTATGAACATCTATCTAGACGTTCAATCTCCCGCCGTGAAAGAGGCCGAGAAGCTCGCCTCGAGCTACGGCCTGCAGAATCACGGACTGGTGAACCTGCGCCGCGTCTACTGGAATCTGCCGACACCTGCCCTTTACGAGGAAAGCATTTTTCGCTCGGAGGCAAGCCTGTCCCACTTCGGGCCGCTGGTGGTCTCGACCGGCAAACATACTGCGCGGGCTGCGGCCGACAAGTTTATCGTGCGGGAACAGTCTACAGAAGAAAAAATCTGGTGGGGTCAGTACAACCGCCCGTTTACCGACGAGAGCTTCAGCGCGCTGCTTACGCGCCTGCAGGGTTATTTACAGGGCCGAGACGTATTCGTGCAGGATTGCTTCGCGGGCGCTGACCCGGAGCACAGCCTGCCGGTCCGCATCATCACCCAGAAGGCGTGGCACAGCCTGTTTGCACGGACGATGTTTCTGAAGATCCGCAGTCAAGATACGCTCCAGCGCCATATCCCCGAGTTCACCGTGATTGCCGTGCCTTCATTCCAGGCCTCGCCCATGGTTGACGGCACGCGCACGGAAACGTTCATCATTCTGAATTTCCGCGAGCGGCTGGCCATTATCGGAGGCACAAGTTACGCGGGCGAGATCAAGAAGACCATCTTTACGGTGCTGAATTTTCTGTTACCTCTGCAGGGCATTCTGTCAATGCACTGTTCGGCGAATGTGGGGACCGACGGCGACGTCGCCATTTTCTTCGGGCTTTCGGGCACAGGAAAGACCACGCTTTCGGCTGACCCCAAGCGCCGCCTGATCGGCGACGACGAACACGGCTGGAGCGACAACGGTATATTCAATTTCGAAGATGGCTGCTATGCGAAGGTGATTCGCCTCTCTCCGGAAGCTGAGCCGCAGATTTACGCCTGTACGCGGAGATTTGGCACGGTGCTGGAGAACGTCACATTTGATCCGGTTTCAAGGCGCCTCGACTTGAACGACTACTCTGTAACCGAGAACACACGCGCGGCGTACCCGCTTTCCTATATCGAGAACTGCATGCCGCAAAAGCGCGCCGGACATCCTAAGAACGTCATCTTCCTCACCTGCGACGCTTCAGGAGTCATGCCGCCGATTTCGAGGCTGAGTCCCGATCAGGCCATCTACCATTTCATTTCTGGGTACACGAGCAAGATCGCCGGTACTGAAATCGGACTCGGAGTGGAACCGGAAATAACTTTCAGCACATGTTTTGGCGGTCCGTTTATGGTTCATCATCCTCTGGCGTATGCCGAGCTGCTGAAGAAGAAGATTCAAATGCACGGCGCCCACGTGTGGCTCGTCAACACCGGCTGGACCGGTGGACCGTTTGGCATTGGAAAGCGCATCAGCATTCATCACACGCGCGCCTTGCTCAATGCTGCGCTCAGCGGCTCTCTGCTTAAGGTGGAGTATAGGAAAGATCCGGTATTTGGATTTGACGTGCCGGTTCAGTGTGAGGGCGTGCCATCGCAGATTCTGGATCCGGCAAACACCTGGCCGAGCCGGGAAGAGTATTTCCGTAAGTACGACGCGCTGGCGGCCCGCTTCATCGAAAATTTCAAGCTGATGATGACAGGATGCCCGGAGGCCGGCCCCAAGCGGCTAGCGACGGCCCCGGTTCATTAACGTAAGTGCACTGGCTCCCGAAGAAATTAGGTTTTTGTCAAATCTCCGCCGAAGCGTCCCATGCTACCCCAGCGGGACTTGCATTACGTGAGAACGATGTCCCCACGCTTGTCTCTGCCGGAAGCAACGCCAACTGCTGCATCATGCCCAGTGTGTCCCATTCCTCCCATTCCTCGACAATTGTTCCGCCGACAATGCGGTCAATGCGTATGCCCGTGCAATGCAACGGCCTGCCAGTAGCAGCGATCCCCATAAACGTTCCCATCTGAGTTCCAGTGAAAGTCCAGCGGGTGACGACTCTGTCGCCTTCGGCCACTTGATCCTCAACGGTCCATCGGGCATCGGGAAATCCAGCAAAAAGAGAGAGCAGGAAGTGCCGATGTTCTTCGTTTCGGAGTTCCCCGATGGCGGGTGCTCGATAAACAACATCGGAATACAGCTCCGGGTAGAGATCGGGATTATGCTGGTTCAAACATTCGTTAAACAGACGACGGACAACGGCCTTGTTGGCTTCCCTCATAAGTGCTCCTTTCGGCTGACCATCGGCTTGCCGGATCCAAGAAAGAGCGTCTGCTCCCCTTCTGCGAGAAGGTGTGACTCTTCGGGACTTGTCGATTACACACGATTGTTTTTAGCAACAGGGGCCCCTGTCAGTGATGTGGATCACTCACTTTAACCATTGTGCTCGCATCAACTAGCTCTAGTTTTCCGTTTGACGGCAGGTGTTTCCGAGGTCTCCCGGTCTGTGCAGTTGCCGTCCGATCTTCATAAAGCTTGCCTCTGGCTCCGGGTCGCTCTTTAGTTTTTTCAGAGCCTCGGCCACCGCGCTCGCCTCAATCACTACTTCGTTCTGTTCGTCGGCTCGCTCCGGATCACCGGCGATGAGGAAGGCAAGAGTCTCCTCGCATACTTTGTGAACGGCTACTTCGCTGACATGGTTTACAGCAACAAAGATTGGGACTTCAGAAAGGCCAATATCGACGCCTCGCTAAAGCTTATACATGGTTCCCGGAATGCAACATTGCGGTGGGGGCCCAGGAGCCACTTCGTTCGGCCTCGGCGACGCTGCGCGCACCGATGCAGGCCACGAGGTTGCTTCGCTGGTGCAGTGGGTGGAAAACGGTCAAGCGCCGGATAGGCCCATTGCCACCAAGTATCGCGATGGAGACGAAACCAAGGGAGTCGAAATGACGCGTCCTTTGTGCGCGTATCCAAAATTTGCGAAGTATAGCGGCAGCGGCGATCCAAACGCAGCGGCGTGGTTCGCCTGCAAGTCAGAAAACTAGAGGCGACCTGAGGCTTTAGCCCGCCGGCTGAGGCTGCCCCACCCTTCGCGATTTTCACAGTCTTAGGGCCGGGAAACCGCAAATCAATGAAGGCAAGTACGGTGTCAACGCATTATGCATCGACCTCTGAGTGAAATCGCCTTTGATTTTGTAAACGATGCTCAGACGACGGGCTTCATCGAACTGGCGCGCACTATTTCCCTGTACAATGCTGGGCACTGGTATACAAAGGATGCTTGTCGGCGATGAACCGGAACGCCACTGGAGTATAGGGCGATGCGCATCGCAAGCGTGGGTCATGCGGTCTTTGCGGTGACCATGATCGCCCTCGGAATCCTGGGCCTGATCAAAGGCGATTTTGCCCCGGTATGGCAGCCGATACCCAAGAGTGTCCCCGCACTGGCCTATCTCTGCGCCTTCATCTCCCTGGCATCTGGCCTAGGCCTGCTCTGGCAGCGCACAGCCGCCGCTGCCACCCGCGTGCTGCTCGCCTATCTCCTGCTTTGGTTGCTGCTGTTGAGAGTGCCAGGCATCTTCGTCTCTCCCACTGTGGATTTTTGGTGGTCAGCCTGTGAGATCGCGGTGATGGTGGCGGGTGCTTGGGTACTGTATGTCTGGTTTGCCGCTGACTGGGACAGGCGGCGCCTCGGTTTCGCCACCGGCGACAAGGGCCTGCGCATCGCCAGAGTGCTCTACGGCCTGGCCTTGATCCCCTTCGGCCTGGCCCATTTCGTCTATCTCAAACATACCGCCGAACTGGTGCCTGACTGGCTGCCGTGGCATCAGTTCTGGGCGTATTTCACCGGTTGTGCCCTCATTGCTGCGGGCGTATCGGTGCTCATCGGCGTGTATGCACGGCTGGCAGCCGCGCTCTCAGCGTTCGAGATCGGCATGTTCTTGCTGCTAGTGTGGGTACCCATCGTGGCGGCAGGCTCCAAAGACGCCTTCCAATGGAGCGAAACCGTCGTCTCTTGGGCGCTGATGGCTGGCGCCTGGGTGGTAGCGGATTCCTACCGCGGCATGCCTTGGCTCGTCGTGAAAAAGCGCTAGCACCGACGCTGCGGCAGACTGGCCATGGCCAAACCCCACGCCAAACCCGGTGATCGCCTGTATGGCCGCTTTTGCCGGGTCGGTGATCACTTGCATGGCCGTTTTTGCCGGAGCCGGTCGCCATTAGCCCCCTGGGCCGCCGCTGCCGGGCGGAGCTTCGCAGCGGCGACTCCCATTCATAGCCACTAATCTGCTCCTCTGTGAAATTGGCCAGTGATGTGCGTCACCGCAAGAGCCTGGCGGCTAGTCTAGAGTGTAGAGTACACTCAAATCCCAGATATCCCAGATACCTCATAACCAGCCTCTAACCGTGGAACACATAGGTGCACTAATGACAAGCCATAATAGCGGTCTCTGTGAAAGGTTAAAGCGATTGGGTTTTGCACAAGAAAACCAGATGAAGCTGTACGGGGAAGAATTCGAGTTGCTCAGCGATCCGTTGATTGTAGCGAATGACTTGGTTTTTGTGGACGCAATCGAGAAGAAGTCACGGCAGCAAAGGCGAGTCCGCATTCCGCTACCAATTGTGAAAATGGCAAACCAAGAGCGCCGTGCTGCATGAGCTGAGGATAATTTTCCTTTGCAAAGGGTCCGCACGCCGTTCGACGACTTGCAACCGAAGTCGCTCGCCACGCCGTGCTGGTTTGGGGGCTCGACAACCGCCGCACCGACGAGGTTCGCCGCTTTACCGGGGATGGCGAATTTGGTGCCGCTCGGGGATCAGGGAGCCGATCACCAGGAGCACGAAGATCAAAATTGCGAGTTCCATGAGCAGAGAATCCTTCTGAGTCCGCTTTTTGTCGGCAGCGGGGGAAAGCCCTACTTCTTAAGATGCCCTCATGCCGCCAGATGATGGCAAGAGTCTCGGGATTGTGGTGTGCATCGTCCGGGACTACCCCGGTAGCGACTTTTAAAGCCCTCTATGCCGCTGACTGGCTCACATACCCACACGACCTGCACGACTCACCCGCAAGATGGAGGGGGCTTTTGCATATCTCCGCTCTTGAATATCGCCGCACAGCCGCTTTCGGAAAATCCACCAGCACCTCGTCCCGGTAAAGATACCTGACTTTCCCCGTTCCCAAGTCGAGTCTGCTGTGGTGCACAGTGTCACCCACCCTAAGATTCGCCTTCCGGCTCATTCTTGCCCTGCTCCTCTCTGCTTTTGCTTGCGGAGTCGTCTGAAGCACCCCGCATCCTAAGTCAATGTTCTGCTGCGGCCCGCTCCGACAGAATGTTGGAGGAGATACCGATATCACGCTTGCCCTGCCGTTATTGTCGAGATCAATTGACATCGTAGAGCAACATTGTTCGCACAGCCAAAAATACTCACGGGTTCGCGCTGCTCCCTTGATGGGCCGTTTACCTAACACGTTTGCGCGAGACCCATCCATCAAGAAAAGCCTGCCCCCACGGAAGTAGTGAAAGGGCGTGCCGCATACCGGGTTGGCACATTTTGCGACCATGTTTGCTCCCGCCATCTCGTGATGGCGGACATTGTGTCTGCGCAGGCTCACACAGGGCTGCTTAAAGTGCAAGCGGCAGGCTGATATGCACTGCACTCAACCGAGACACTGAAAATGCCGAAATAACGGTGGATTAGAACTTCCGCGCAACCCGCACCCGGAGCAATCCCCTGCATGGGGCCTGCCTCGTATCCACAGGAGGCGAAGAGCTTGATTGCCGCTGAAATCAGTGCGTGTTGTCTCGCTGTCGGGTCACGCTTTAGTCCGCTGCGGCTGGCCAAGCCCAAGGTATGCGCCATAGAGCATCTCTCTCAATGTGTAACCTCGCAACATAGAAAAGTACAATCCAGAATTTCGATGGCACCGATGAATTTTTCAGAAAAGTCGATGCTCAATTGTGTCCTTCGCCACGCAATGCGCTGATTGTGATTACAGGAGAGGAATCAGATCTGTCTCTCCCCGAGGCGGTAACTACAGGATATCTTGGCACACATCACTGGGGACTGGAAGCGAGCCAGCTCGGCCATACGTGGGTAAGATCGCGTTTCCGAGCGAAATCGTGCCTCGGTTTCTCAGGTCGCTCTGGAGACGTGCCAATGGGGTGCTTTGTCTGCATTCACTGTCATTTTTACCAACCGCCACGGGAAAATGCATGGTTGGAAGCGGTCGAATCGCAGGACTCAGCCGCTCCTTATCACGACTGGAATGAACGGATCACGGCGGAGTGCTATCTGCCGAACGGCGCGTCGCGCATACTCGACGGCACGGGACGAATTGCGAAGATCGTCAACAACTATGCTCGCATCAGTTTCAATTTCGGACCAACTCTGCTGTCGTGGATGGAAGAACGTGCTCCGCAGGCCTACGAGCAGATCCTGCAGGCAGACCGCGAAAGCCAGCAAATCTTCTCAGGGCACGGCTCAGCCATCGCGCAGGCGTATCACCATCTCATCCTTCCCTTAGCAAACTCGCGTGACAAACGGACGCAGATCGTATGGGGTCTTCGGGATTTCCAGCATCGCTTTGGACGGGATCCAGAGGGCATGTGGCTTCCCGAGACTGCGGTGGACTTGGAGACACTGGAAATCTTAAGTTCCCTGGGCATCAAGTTCACCATTCTTGCTCCACACCAGGCGGCTAAGATGCGATCGGAGGCTGGGACGGAGTGGATCAATCTGAACGGCCAGGGAATTGACTCGCGGCGTGCCTATACTTGTAACCTGCCTTCCGGTCGCAGTATTGGTCTCTTTTTTTATGACGGGGAAGTCTCGCGCGCAGTCGCCTTCGAGAAATTACTGTTCAGCGGGGAGAACCTAGCGCGAAGACTGACCGGCAAGTTCGGTCCCGAAGGGGAGTCTGCGCAGCTGATCCACATTGCGACTGACGGCGAGACCTATGGCCATCACCACGTGCACGGGGACATGGCACTCGCGTATGCACTCGACTACATCGAACAACACAACCTAGGGAGAATCACGAATTACGGCCAGTATTTTGCACAGCATCCGCCTTCGCAAGAAGTTGCAATCCTGGAGCGTACATCCTGGAGTTGCATGCACGGCATTGCACGATGGAATAGCCATTGTGGCTGCAACTCCGGGGCGAATCCGAACTGGAAACAGGAATGGCGCAAACCGCTGCGCGATGCGCTGGACTGGCTACGCGACGAACTCACCGATTTATACGACGTTAGCGCAAAAGAACTGCTACGAGACCCATGGATCGCCCGGGATGAGTATGTCAAGGCTGTGATTGACCGTTCCGTCGGCACCGTGGACAGTTTCCTGGATGAGCACGCGGTACGGCGTTTATCTGCCGAGGAGGCAGTGCGAGCGTTAAGGTTGCTCGAAATGGAGCGGCATCTGATGCTGATGTATACCAGTTGCGGATGGTTCTTCGATGAGCCAACAGGGCCAGAAACAATTCAGGTCCTTCACTACGCCGGTCGAGCCGTGCAATTGAGCGAGCAGTTATTTGGTGGAGAGCGCGAAGAGCAGTTCCTGACTCGGCTGGAGAGCGTCTGGAGTAATATTTCGGACTTTGGCAATGGCCGAAGTATGTATGAGAGGTTTGTCAGACCTGCAATGCTGGATCTTTGCGGCGTAGCCGCGCATTATGTCATCAGCTCACTTTTTGACGGTTACAGGGATGCGAACTCAATGTACTGCTATGATGCGCACCTGCTTGAAGTGCATCCTTTCGAAAACGGCAGAACCAGACTGGCGATTGGACGTGCCCGGATCAGCTCCCGCACGACTCGCGGACAGCTGAAGTTCAGCTTTGCAACCCTGTATTTAGGAGGGCACAACCTAATTGCCGGCATTCGCCCGTGCCGTGGCACGCAAGGATTTCGGTCATTGGTCGAGCAGGCGAGCGCGGCGTTTTCGACTGAGGATCTTGCTCGCTGCTCACGGGTAATCGAGGAGTGGTTTCGCGGCGCCACTTACTCTCTCAAGTCGCTGTTCCATGACGAGCGCCAACGAATTGTCAAGCAAGTCGTTCATTCTGCGCTTGCTGACATTGACCACGTCTACGGCAAAGTGTATAAGCAGCACGCTTCACTCATCAGCTTTCTCTCCGAACTTCACATGCCGATACCGGCGATCCTACAAGTATCGGCGGATTTCGTACTCACGAATGCTATTCAACGCTGCTTGGCTGAGGAAACAGTGGAGCTTGATCGCATTAGAAAGCTTTTGGATACTGCCAGGCAGAATGCGATTAGGCTTGAAGATTGCTCTCTGGGATCATTGATCCGTGAGCGCTTGAGAATCGTGCTAGAGCGCTGGGCGGAAGATCCGTTCGACTTAACTAGGTTCAACGCACTGGAAGCACTGCTTCTGCTGGCACAACTCCCGCCCTTCAAGTTGGACCTCTGGCGGGCTCAGAACGTGTATTACGCACTCGTGCAGGTGATCTCGCGTGGGCAAGGCGTGCGGTTCAGCCGAACATGGCTTGACCGTTTTCAAAAGTTGGGCGAGCTCTTGGGAGTTGCTGTTGACGGCATTACAGCCGAACCGGCTGGACTCGTGCCAGAAACAGTCGCGGCGACAGCCCCTGATGCCGTGGTAATGCGTTTCGTCGGACCCCCAATGCCCGTAGGACTCCTATGATGCTGGCGACCCCTGCCACTCACTCGCGTCCGTTGTCGGGCCCAAAATACACTTGAATACTTCGGAAGCGGCGCTATCTGGAAGGGCAGCAGCTAGCCGCACTCGGCAAAGATCGACAAACCCCCGTTTCGACTTGGGAAAAAGGCCGGTTCGGAGTTTCCGGGGCCCGACAGGGTGTAGATCTACAACCAAAGGGTCGGCGTCGTGGGAGAGAGAAACTCCGGCAGCCGGAGTCACGGTGGCGAAAAGCGTTGCAGATGGGACACCGAGCGGTGCTGTGTCGGGAAGAGCGCGGAGGGGACACAGCGACACCCCCAGCCATGCTCGGCATGTTTGGCACGGCGGTGGAACCGGTTCGATGACCACGACGCAGACTCCCTTGCGCTTCTCGGCGTTCTATCTTGCCGGCGGTCTTGTGGCCATGCTCGCACAGGTCGTGGCCAGCCCAGGTTTCACGGTTCCGAACCTTTGCGCAAGCGGCACGATTGCCGCCGTCATTCGGTGCGTTTCTCGTAACCTACCCCCGCGACCGAATGCGCTCGCGTCTGGTCATCCTCACTTTCGTGCGTATTACGCTGATCCCCGCGGCGCTTTTAATCGTAGTGTGGTTCCTAATTCAGCTCTTGAACGCCGGCGCGGTAGCGAATGTGCAGACGGGAGGAGTGGCCTACCTGGCGCACATTGGCGGCTTTGTCTTCGGAGCTGAAACTGCGAGACTCTTTGAGGATCCACGGCGGATCGCCTGGGCAGGATGGAGCGGATGAGCGCCTGAGAACAAATGAGCGGAAGATGCTGCTCCGGTACGGAGCATTCAGCTGATCGGGCTGGAAACACTTTTCCCTGTGACCAAGGTCACAGCCGCTCCTGCTGCTAACTGCGTAAGTTAGAACTACCTCTTTAATCTGGAGAACCTTATGGCATATGTAATTATCGATACCTGCACGAAAGACTTGCTCTGTGCCGACATCTGCCCCACAGACTGCGTTCACCCCAAGAAAGATGAGCCTGGCTTTGAAGAAGCTAAGCAATTGTTCGTCGATCCTGTGGGTTGCATTGATTGTGGGGCTTGCGTGCCAGTGTGCAAATCTGACTCCATTTACGCTCTGGACGATTTGGCTGAGGGTTTCAAGCAGTTTATCGACATCAACGCCAAATACTACGCCAACTAATCGGGCCCGAATTGCCATTCTCCTTCAGCCTCGACGAGGTGGGGATGCACGCTTGGCCTGGCCGGGGGCTCCAAAACACTAGCGATTCGGCCCGAAGGTTCCTCAATCCAAAGATATTTAGCTCCTTCGCTCTTCATTATTGTTATAGCAGCATCCACTGCGTATTCCTGCCCTTTAGCGTCCGTTGCGTGTCCCGACTTGTTCGTCGGCTTCTCTTACAGATGCCCCAACTCCGTCTCGTAATCCAATAGGACGGTGATAAAAGGAATTCCTTCCTTCTCCGCCAGTCCTTTTGAAAAGCTGGTCGACTGTGCAGCGACCTCGGCCCCTCGCTAAGCATCCCCCTAACATTCCGGCCAATGGCCAGTCAGGGACCAACTTGTCGACCAGGCAAGTTTCCGCTACCGCAGGATCGCGAAACTCGGCGGGGTCGGGATGGGTGTGGTGAAGCAGCCCGCCAACTACTTCTTGAGCGGCCGAGCGCCACAAAGGACTCTAGACTCTACTTCCCGCTTAATAGAAGCGCGTCTCGCCCCCGCCGAATATTGCTGATTGATTAACTCTTGTCGGCTGATATTTAACTCTCTGGCAGCCGTATACGCGGGGCTCTGAGGATTAGGCTTTTTGAGCATGGAAACTCTTCTGCTTGATTATGCGTTGTGTCGGCTCTGTGGTTGGTGATTGCCGTCACCGCAGCACAAAACCCGTTGCCTTAACGCGACTAATACGGCACCGGCGTTGCAACCCGCGGTGGCAGATTAGCTAGTACAGATTTGAGTTGGTGCCTGATCCGCATTGCCAAGTTTCTTGGCCGCGCTGCTATAGTTTCTTCAGAACAAGAAATGAAAGCGCACCCAGCTAGCGGCAGCAAGCGCCATCCGAACAGCTTGGCAATCTTTCTCCGGTTGGCCACACCAACAATCCTGGCGGACGACCAAAAAAGACGCCGCCAACTGACGCTTTGCGGATGCTCGGCGACCCGGACAGCAAGCTAAAAGTGTCTGATCTGGAAGAGCGGCATTACTCAGCGAATCCGAGATCGCCAAGCTGACTCAAATTGGGCAGCTTTGGAAACAAGGCTCGGGTAGCCCGCCTCACCGCAAGGCTAAAACCGGAGCCCGGAACCGGCGAAAGGCTGACCCGTGGTGCACAGCCAGTGCACAGAGATGAGGCAAACAGGGATAGACGAAGGCAATCGAAGGGAAAGTCCCTTTCTGTAAATGGAACAAAAGGCACAGCGTGACATGGAAGGCCAAAATCCTTACTGTGCAGGCGCCCTAACTAGCTGAGCTAACCGCCCATTGCATGGCTTCCACCTCCGCGAGCCACATTGGGTTGGGATGTTCTCGGTAGAAACAGGGAACCACGCTGGGGAAATCGACGCGCTCAGAAATGCCGAGGTAGGGTACCTCGTCAATATCCGGCTGAGGTGCCACGTCCAACTACTTCCAAGGTTCCGTTCATTGCGATATTTGCGGAAGAGCTCCCAATCATGACGTCGAAGGTCCCAGGTTCGACGACCCAACGCATGTCGCCGTCGAGCAACTGAAAGTCTTCAGGTCCCAAAATAAAACTCACAGTTTTCATTTGCCCCGGTTCGAGCGCGACTCTCTCAAAACCACGGAGTTGCGCGACTGGAAGTGACACTGGGGCAAAGCGCTTGTGAAGGTAAAGCTGGACGGTTTCGACTCCGGTCCGCTTTCCGACATTTTGTATATCAACACTTACGTGAGCGGTACCGTCACCGCGAACCTGGGACGGATCGATGCGAAAATTACTGTATTGAAACGAGGTGTAACCCAGTCCATATCCAAAGGCATAGAGTGGTGTGCCGGGCATATCCACATACCCTTCGGTATGGGTCCAACCACCTTGGATCCAATAGGACTTCGACGGCTTGTAGTTGTAATAGGCTGGCAGCTGGCCCACACTGCGTGGAATGGTGATCGCCAAACGCGCGCTCGGGTTGTAATCGCCGAAGAGGACATCAGCGATAGCTTGTCCGCCACGCTCGCCCGGTTCCCAAGCCTCAACGATGGCGGGGATATGGTCAGCTTCCCAGCGGATGGAAAGAGGCCGGCCGTTAATCAACACCAGAACGGTTGGTGTGCCAGTCGCCTGGATAGCACGAATGAGGTCCTCCTGCACGCCGCTCAGATCTAAGGTCGCGATATCGTAGCCTTCGCCATCCGTTGGAGGTGGTTGCTCACTTTCATCTTCCCTTCCGGCCTGTTCGCCCATGACCAATATGGCTACGCTGGCGTTCTTCGCGGCCTGAATAGCTTTTGCAAATCCGCTCCTGTCGGAGTCGTTCACGCTGCATCCTTTGGCGTAAACCACGCGCGTGGTGGAAGAGACCTTGCTCTTGATCCCATCGAGAACTGTTCCGATGTGCTGAAGCACCACCTGCGGGGCGTAATCCCCAAACAGGTTCGAGGAACTGTAGGCATTCGGGCCGATTACGGCCACCGATCTCAAGGTCCGATTGAGTGGCAGAACATTGCTCTCATTCCTTAAGAGGACGATGCCTTCGCGGGCAGCCTGGAGCGCCAGTTCCTGGTTCTCCTTCGAATGTAGAACCTGCCTGGCAAAATCCAGGTCGGCATAGGGATGTTCGAAAAGTCCGAGGCGAACTTTCAGCTCCAGCACGCGCCGCACTGCCTGGTCCACGAGCTCTATCGGGACTCTTCCCTCTTGAACATTTTCAATGAGCGGTCCCATATAGGCTGGCTCGTACGTGATGTTCAAATCGACGCCTGCTCGCAGGGCCAGTGCACCCGCCTCTTTTTGGGTCGGAACAATACCCTCATAAATCAGCGTTTCAAAACCCTCGCCTTCGCTGGTGACGATCCCCTTGAAGCCCAACTCCTGCCGCAGTACCTCGGTCAGCCACTTTCGCGACGCGTGGGAAGGCACATCGTCGATTTCTGGGTATCCAGCCATCACACCGAGCGCGCCGTTCTTCGTGATAGCCGCAATCCACGGTGGCAAGAAATCGCGGCGCAGCATTCGTTCCGACAACTCGATCGCTCCACGCTCCAGTCCACTCACCGGTTCGCTCTGGGTGGGAAAATCCGTCACCAGAGCCACCACTTTGTCCCTGGCGTCGATGCTGGAACCTTGCGCTCCACGCACAATGGCTTCGGCGATACGAGAGTCCAGATATGGATCCTCTGTATAAGCTTCTTCATTGCGCCCCAGCCGTGGGTCTCGGTCCAGTTCCAACACCAATGTCGACAAGATGTGAATGCCCACAGCCCTGGCTTCTCGCGCAGCTGCCGCGTAAATGGACTCCACCAGCGGCATATCAAAGCTACTGCCAATAGCGAGCCCTTCGGGGAACACGGTGGCACCAGAGAACATTGCACCGTGAGTACCTTCTTCGTCCTCGAGAAGCGGTATTTTCAGGCGGGTTTGCGTCAGCGCGATCTTCTGAAGCTCGTTAAAGTACTCGACCTGCTGCTCGGTGCCTTGGTGCAAAATGGTGTCGGCGAGCGTAAAGAAGCCGCTGCCCGGGCCAATTTCATTGGTATACGTTCCCGCAGCAAACCGTCTGCAAGCGGTCAGTTTTTCGGGGATGGTCTTTCCCAGTTGGTCCACATAGACGCAGGGAAGATTGAGCTGGCCGACCTTTTCCTTCAGCGTCATGCGGCTGATCAAGTCGTCGACTCGCCGCTCGATCGGCTGCCCTGAGTCCAGATAAAGGGGGGCCGTGGCCGATTCCTGTGCCGAGCTCTGCACGCTGGCGCTCGGAGTCAGGCCTATCAGGATGGTCAGCACCATAAGCCATTTTTTGTCTTCTTGTGCGCCAATCCGCCGACCTTGGCATTGGCTGCTCGCTCTAGAAGATGTGAGGCACACCTGGAGCCCACCTCAGTAAAGATTAAGGAACGTCGAATCCTGATAATTCCTAAAACAAGAACTTCACTGCCAGCTGCCCGATGCGGGGCGGGGAGGCCGAGGTGACAAAGCCGAATGCCGAGTTAATGATGTCCCCTTGCGGGAGACCAAAATTGGTGTGGTTGAAAATATTGAAGAATTCTGCGCGAAATTCGACTGCCTTGGACTCGGTCAGTGACACGTCCTTCAGCAGGCCAAAGTCCCACTCCCCGCTTCCCGGACCGTGAAAGAATCGCCGGTTAGAAGTCCCGATTTGTCCCACCGTTTCGTCACTGAATAGCGAGGTGTTGAAGTAGGGGTTGGTTAGGTTCGTGAGGTTTTCGCGGCGTGGGTCGGTGAAGTTCAAGGGACCGCGCGTAAAGTTTGGCGTGTCCACGACGGAGCCGGTAGGGCCTGTGCCAAATGTCCCGAGCAGCGAGTTGTCGTCCTGTTCGTTCATGGTTACCGGCAGACCCGTAGTGTAACGAGTAATGCCGGTGATGATCCATCCCCGGGTAAGCCGGTTGGGTGAGAAAAGCTGGTCAAAGGGCAGCTCATAGGAATAGCTGAGCACGAAATTGTGCGTCATATCGAAGGCGGAGAGCGATCTCGACAGTCTGGGGTTGACCGGATTGATCTCCTCGATGGCATCACCCACACCGGGCCCCCAACTCGAGGAGTTATCCATCGACTTGCTGTACGTGTAAGATGCCAGGATCGATGCCCTCTTACTCGAGTGCTTGAAGCTCATTTCCAACGCGTTGTAACCGGAATTCGCCAGGGTTATGAACCAGGCGTTGCTCCCGAGAAAGGCGGGATTGATAACCTTGCGCGTGCCGGAAATGCATGTGCTCCCCGCCGGACAAACGTCATTGCCGAGGGTTCCGGTAAAGGCGAACGATCCCGGCGGGGGAGTCACGCCGCTGGCCAGCACGTACACTGAATCTTCGCCGAAGGGACCGCATGGGGTACTGACAGGATTGAGGACTGCAGGATTGCTCAAAAACAGACAGAGCGCCGGATTTCCCGGATTCGACTCAAGGTCGCTGAGCAGACGATGACCCTGGGTTCCCACATAGCTCATGCTGAGCACGGTGTTCACGCTCAACTGTCGCTGGAAGGACAACATGTAGTCTTCCGAATAAGGAACGCGATTCCGGTAGTAAAAGCCCGGCGAACTCGCGATCGGGAGGAACTGAGACCAGTTGACGTTGTTGTCGGGATGTGATGGCCCTACATTTTGAGGTGGAAATGCGACCGGGAAACGTTGGCCCTCGGGATGGCCGTTTTCGAGATCAACAAAGGGCGCGGCAAACAGCGACTCGGTGGGGTTAACGTAATAGTAGCCATAGGGAGCATCACCCACCTCGTTGAAGCTGGTGGCATCCTCGAAGGCGGTGTAGAACATCCCGTAACCGGCGCGGATGCTGCTTTTCCCTTGAGAGCCAAAGAGAAACCGGGTGATGCCACCACCGGCGCTGGGCGAGTAGGCTAAGCCAACTCGCGGACCAAAGTTTGTATATCGCGTCGGTCCGAGACCACGGGGAACTCCCGGATCGCCGGGAAAGACCCAACCCCTGGGCGCGCCAGGAAACACGATCGACTGATCTCCGGGCACGATGGTTTCAATCTCGTTGTGCTTTTCATACCATGGGCTGGTTACTTCCCAGCGCAACCCATAGTTCAAAATCAGGTCGTGGCGGGCTCTCCAGCTGTCTTGCCCGTAAAAGCCATAGTAGCGAGTGGTGGTGTACATCGGAACCTGCACGCCTTGGTTATATCCAGAACCAGACACCGCACCCAGAAGAAAGTCCGCAAAGTCGTCCCCGGTTTCGCTCCCGTTAAAGTAAAACGTACCGTTATTCGCCCCGTGATCGACAATACTAATCTGGCTGAGATGGGCACTCCCTCCAAACTTCACGGTGTGCGTGCCCATCACTTTCGTGAAGTTATCGAGAATCTGGTAGGTGTTGTTCTTCTGCACTTCGGTGAAGGGATTGACACCGAAGGAAAACTCATTCGTCGACACGTTCGGAATGCCGAAGCTTGCCGGGTCTTGGGGAGCAAGGCCTCCTTGGGACGGCGGAGCAAACCCCAAGGAGGCTGGCGTCAGCGCCGGGTTGACGCCTCCAACCGGCGTAGGGTTGTTAACACCGCGGGTATAGTTGATGCGAAATTCGTTCACAACCTCCGAGGAAAAGGTTTTGACGGCTCCAAAGTTGGCCTGCTGTGCGCCTCCCAGCGTGGAGGTCGCAAATCCCGGCAGCGTGACGTTCAGAAATGGACTCAGAAGGTTGTAATTATCGTAAAAGTAATAGGCAGAAAGCGTGCCCAATCTCGTGTTGGCATCCACCCGAACCCCGAATTTATCATCGCGGATCGTTTGATTGTATGCGGCAGAAGAATAGAAGTTCGTATTGGGCACGTTGGCCTGGGGAATAACCCCTAGTTGCAGCAAGTGCCGCGACGGAGCCGATATGGCTGCGGCCGGGATAATGGCATTGGGGAACACGCACTGCGAGCTGGTACACCCATTCGAGAAGTAAGGTTCGCCCTCGTATACGTACTTGCCAAGCTCATTCGACAGAGTTTGGGCCCACGCCGGGCCGCTCACCGTTCCTGTCAGGTTGCTGGCGACGTCCGACAAGTCGCCGCTTCGATTCGCCGCGGACGGAACCGGAATTTCTCCCGTGTCCTGGCCGGCCACCTCGCGCG
>JASHSL010000242.1 GCA_030040855.1 Terriglobales bacterium | reverse complement strand
TTTTGGCCATGAGCTTCGGGCTGATCGTCCCGAAGTTAGTTGTTGACTACGTTAGTGAGCAGTGACGAGTCCTCGGTTCCGAATCCAGGGCCTAGGTAGAGTGTTAGGGGGTCCAGGAAGGAATATTCGTATGAATCTCAGCGGACTTGTAGCCGCCTTGCTTCCGGTATTTTTTGTTCTTGCGCTCGGCTATGCCGCTGGCAAGCGCAATGCATTCGATCCCGACCAGGCTGCTGGATTGAGCAAGCTTGCGGTTTCCTTCGCATTGCCTGCATCTTTATTTGTCGGTATGACCGATATACCGAGGAATCTGCTTCTCGAACAAGGCCGTCTCGTTTTGGCGCTGATACTGGCTCACGTCGGCCTTTTCTTCGTCGCTTGGCTCGCTTTGGGATTCATACCAAGCGTGCGCGGAACAAAAGCGATCCTCTACGCCCTTATGCTGTCCACCTCCGCGACGCCGGTCTTTGGCTTAGCCGTTCTCCAGCCGATTTTGGGTCCTACCGCCGCGGGGGCCGTGGGACTCGTTGCTTTATCGATTAATCTCGTGGTGCCTGCAACTGTCGTTCTATTAGAGGTAGATGCGGCCAAGCATGGGAGCATCGCCAAGAACGGTGCGACGTCCAGTCCTGTCCTCACTGGATTGAGTTCCGGTCTGAAATCACCACTCCTCTGGGCGCCAATCGTGGGGATTACTATCGTCATTGCCAAAGTATCCCTATCGCGAGTGATTACCGCATGCCTTGAGCTGATTGGTTCGACGACTTCCGGTGTTGCTGTCTTTGCCGTGGGTCTGGTACTGGCCGCTCACGCGTTTCAGTTTTCCCGCATGGTATTTCTCGGCACCCTCGGCCGTCTCATCGTGCAGAATGTAGTGCTGCTCGGTCTGCTGCGTGTTCTGCACGTCAACAGTCCATTCGCGCGTGAGGCGTTGATCTGCTGTAGCTTTCCCTTGGCCACCGTTGTCGTGCTCTTCGCCGCGCGCTATAAATCCTCCGAATCCGAAACGGCCTCCATGCTTTTGCTTTCGACGCTTTCCTTAGCAGTGACGGTCCCAATCATCCTCTGGCTTACGCATCATTGGCCGGTGTAAACAGCTATTTCAGCAGCTTGACAAAGGAGAAAATATTATGGCCACCGTTAGCTTCACAAACCAACCCGACGTCCTTCTGGTCGGTGCAGGCATCATGAGCGCCACCCTGGCAGTATTCCTGAAGGAACTTGATCCGAGCCTGAAAATACAGCTCCACGAAGTTCTCGGCAGCGCGGCCCAGGAAAGCTCGAATGCGTGGAACAATGCGGGAACCGGCCACGCTGCACTTTGTGAGTTGAACTACACCCCCCAGGAAGCTGACGGCAGCATCGACATTTCCAAGGCCCTGCAGGTAAATACCGAGTTCGATCTCTCCCGTCAGTTCTGGGCCTATCTGGTGAAAAAGGGCGCCATCCAAGACCCTCAATCCTTTATTCACTCCGTGCCCCACATGAGTTTCGTACGCGGACTGGAGAATCGCGCGTTCCTTAAGAAACGCTTCCAGGCACTCTCTGCCCATCCCCTTTATCACGGCATGGAATACTCCGAGGACAAGAAACAGATTGGCGAGTGGATTCCGCTGGTCATGGAGGGGCGCGATGCCAGCGACGCTGTCACAGCGACTCGAATGGTGACGGGCACGGATGTGGACTATGGTGCGCTCACTGAGGAGTTGCTCGCTTCTCTGAGCGGCAAGGAAGGATTCTCAATTCACTTTTACAGTCGAGTGCAAGATCTGCGCCGCGACGGGGACCGGTGGAGGGTGCAAATTCGGGATGAAAAAACTGGACAGTACCGGGATGTTCAATCCAAATTCGTCTTCATCGGGGCCGGTGGCGGGGCGTTGCGACTTCTGCAAAAGTCCAGAATTCCGGAGGGGCACGGCTACGCCGGGTTTCCGGTGAGCGGAATTTGGCTTCGCTGCGACCGACCCGAAATTTCTTCCCGTCACGACGCCAAGGTATACGGTAAAGCGGCGACTGGATCACCTCCCATGTCCGTGCCTCATCTCGACACGCGGCACATCAAAGGGAAGGTTTCTTTGCTGTTCGGGCCTTATGCCGGGTTTTCCACCAAGTTTCTCAAGCATGGATCCTATCTCGATCTCTTCGATTCCATCGATCCTGAAAATCTACTCCCGCTTATGGCTGTTGGCAGGGACAACCTGGCCCTCGAAAGATACCTGGTAGGCCAGGTTCTCGAGTCGGAGGAGGAGCGGTTCGCGGCACTCCACGAGTTCTTTCCAAATGCCAGGCAGGAAGATTGGAGGGTCGAAGTAGCGGGCCAACGCGTGCAGATCATCAAGAAGGACCCAATACACGGGGGCATTCTGCAATTTGGCACAGAGCTTGTTATCGCATCCGACCATTCAATTGTTGCAATGCTGGGCGCCTCCCCCGGTGCCTCGACTGCAGTATGGATCATGCTGCAAGTGATGGAACGCGGCTTCCCGGAGAGATTGAAGACTGCAGCATGGTCTTCCAAACTAAAGCAAATGATTCCCTCGTACGGTCAATCGCTCATCGAGAATGTGGCCTTGTGCCGGCAGGTGCGGGCTGAGACGGCAGCCGTATTGAACCTTAACAATATCGCCCAGCCGACGACAGAGGCAAGGTCTAGAATCGCGTGACGGGCTGCTCGAATTTTTACCAAGGAGATTGAGACATGATCCGCGCTTATCGTCTCTACACTGGTCCCGATGGAAATTCGCATGTGGTGCGTGGTAGCGTTGGTGAAAGTAAACCGGTCGAAGCGCAGACTATCCTGTTCAAGGAAACGCCGGCCCATTCATCCTATGACTGGCACAATGATCCCATCCCTCAATACGTCATCACATTGGCCGGTGTGCTCGAATTCACAACTCTAGGCGGCGAGACATTCACCATCCATCCGGGGGATGTCCTGGTGGCTGAGGATCACACCGGCTCAGGACACAAGTGGCGATTGATCAACGATGAGCCGTGGAAGCGGGCGTACGTGGTCTTCGAGAAAGGTGCGGACACTCAGTTTGTGCCAGATCCGGCATGAGCTGGCTTTTGCACGACCGCAACCGAACGCGATCTTGCGCGCCAGCGTCCGAGGGTGTGCAGTGCTCCAAGCACAATTGACATCGCGACAATTGATGCAGTACGCAGCGAAAGCCAAATCGTCAGTGTTCCGGGCTCTGGTTGTTAAGCGAATGGATCTCCGCACTATAACCACCGGGAAATTCGCCAGGTTGCCGAATGTATAGCGATCGAAAAGACAGACCCCGAAGATGGTCGATGATTCTGAGATGAGGTGGAAATTTACTGGTTTTCTTGAAACCAGGGAACGCTGGTGGGCGTCCAATCAGGCGTAACTCCCGCTTCGGGAATTGCAGATGACAAGCAACGCTTCGACAGCCCTTATCACCGGAGGAACGAGCGGAATCGGTCGCGCGACAGCCAAGAAACTGGCGCAGCTGGGCATCCATGTTTTGGTTGTCGGGCGCGATGCGGAGCGAGGAAAGAAGACAGTCCAGGAAATTCGTGCAGCAGGAGGCAAAGCCGACTTTATCTCCTCTGATCTCCGGGACGCAGCCAGTGCCCGCGAACTGGCGAACAGAGCGATCGAACTCGGAGATGGGCACATCGATATTCTGATCAACAATGCTGGAATCTATCCGTTCGGACCAACGCATGAAATGACGGAGGAACAGTTTGACCGCGTTTTCTCAGTAAACGTGAAGGTGCCGTATTTCCTGGTAGCGGAGCTGGCGCCACTGATGGCTAAGAGAGGCAAAGGCGCAATCGTGAATCTTTCAACCATGGCTGCTGATTACGGAGCGCCCGGGATGAGCCTTTACGGTTCAAGCAAGGCCGCCATCAACCTGCTGACTAAGACTTGGGCCGCTGAATATGGACCCAGCGGTGTGCGCGTGAATGCGGTGAGCCCCGGGCCCACCCGCACCGAAGGTACGAGTGCGATGGGCGAGGGTCTTGAACAGCTAGCTGCCCAGGGACCGGCGGGCCGTCCGGCTACTGCCGACGAGATTGCGGAGGCAATTGTCTTCCTGGCGACAGATCGTGCCAGTTTTATTTACGGCGCAAAACTCGCCGTAGATGGAGGACGCACCGCCATCTAAACACGCCCGCAGAAAGCAGGAGCCGCAATGGCAAGTCTTCAGGAACGACTGGACAATTTCAAGAAATCATTCGAATCCGGAGCTCTACAAGTCCTTCGCAAGCGCTCTGGACCGATTCAACGATGAGCCGGACTATCGGTTGCCGATGCCTGCCCGCTACATTATCGATAAAAGTGGGATCATCCGCGCAGCCGACGTAAATGCCGATTACAAGATCCGTCCTGAGCTTTCTGAAACTCTCAGCCAATTGCGGAGGTTGAGTGCGGCCGCAGCAGACTAGCAAGAGCAATTAAAGCGGAAGGGCACAACCAGGAGGACAATATTATGCAACTTCAAGGTGACTACCTCAGTGCTTATCGCAGCCTGAAGCTGACGCGAGATGCGAGTGGGGTGCTCGTTGCTGAATTTCACAGCAACGGCGGGCCATTCACCTTCAGCGCACAAGACCATACAGAGTTTGTGGATGCCTTTTACCGGATCGCGCAGGATCGAGCAAACAAGATCGTAATACTGACAGGCGCAGGAGGGGAGTTCATTCCTGGTATCGATTTTTCATCTTTCGGTAACGTCGCTGACCCCGGCGTTTGGAGCCAGGTTCACGACGAAGGCGTTCAGATTCTCGAGAACTTAGCCAACATCCGCGTGCCGGTGATTGCGGCCATCGAGGGACGAGCCCATGTGCACTCAGAGTATGCGCTCCTTGCCAATGTGATTGTGGCGGCGAAGGGAGCGACCTTCCACGATCTGCCCCACTTCGCTGGAGGCATTGTGCCGGGTGACGGAATCTTTACAACGTGGAGTTATCGTGCGGGAGCGGGACGAGCGGAATCCTTCTTGCTTCATCCACAAGCGCTGCCGGCGGGTACCGCATACGAATGGGGAGTCGTTGCCGAAGTTGTGCCGAACGGAGAGGCACTGAGCCGTGCGCGGGAGTTAGCCGAGCTGTACTTACGGGCTCCGGAAGTAACGCGCCGCAACACACGCCTGCACTTCATTTATCCGTTGAAGGAGCGCATCGTGCGAGAAGTTGGATACGGCCTGTCACTCGAAGGAGCGTCTGCGGCTGCCCTCGTCAAATCAATGCAAGCCGGGAGTGAACCTGTGGCGCAGAAAGGTAAGGTCGCATGAAGCGCACATCCGCCAGTCCTCCCGTAGTCTTGTGGTACGCCATTGGAACCGTGTCATTGCCGACACCAAACGGTCGTTGGTTCTATACAAATCCGGCTTCGAGCCGGGTCAGACCGTGATTTCCTACGCCCCGATCGCGACCTCGCCGTCGCCGAGGCCAAAGCAATGCAAGCAACAGCGAACTTGTAGCCAGGCAGTCCGATTCGTGAAGCCGCGCCATCCTCGACTCATTCGATCTCAGGCACTCATCCGCTCCATCCAGGCTCGTCGATCCGCCGTGGATCCTCAAAAAGCTTCGCAGTTACAGCTCCGAAGATAAAGCCACCAATGTGCGCCAGGTAGGCCACTCCTCCCGTCTTCACATTCGCTACCGCGCCGGCATTGAGGAGCTGAAGTAGAAACCACACTACGATCAAAAGCGCCGCGGGGATTAGCGTGACACGCACGAAAATGAAGATGACCAGAAGCGAGCGCATTCGATCGCGGGGGTAGGTCACCAGGAACGCACCCATAACGGCGGCAATCGCGCCGCTTGCACCCAGGTTC
The DNA here is from genome assembly GCA_030040855.1 of Terriglobales bacterium. Taxonomy (GTDB): domain Bacteria; phylum Acidobacteriota; class Terriglobia; order Terriglobales; family Acidobacteriaceae; genus JAFAGX01. The sequence goes on along the minus strand of JASHSL010000242.1, from coordinate 1,640 downwards.
GGAACCGTGGAACCTGGGCTGGCCAAAACTTGTGCGAGCAGGGCCACAAGGCCGCCGGCAAGATAAAAAGCCGAGAAGCGCAAGGGATTCATAGCGTCTTCAATCTGTGGGCCGAAAGCCCACAAGAACACCATGTTACCTAGGATGTGCGACCAGCTGCCATGTAGGAACATCGCCGTCAGAATTGTGAGCCAGTGATGGCCGGCGACAATGTCCGCGGGAACCACCGACCATTTCAAGACGAATGCCTCCCCGCGCATCCATTCGGCTAGGAAGACGACCACGTTGATGATAATGATCAGTACCGTTATAGCAGGGAAATGTCTGGGGCGTCGCGACGCATCCGACAACGGGACTACGGTTCCCACTTTCTACTCTCCGATTCTTGTCACGCAGCAAGTTCTGGTCGAGAGGTGCCCTGCAGTCTCAGGTTGTGCACTTTAGCCTTGCGCAAGAAAACTTGGCCAGCATGCGGTGGGCGGCCAGAGACCATAACAATCGTGCCACTGAACAGCATACTGATTCCCACGAGCGTGCCAATCACCCATCCCGTGCTTAACGGCCAGGTCTTCCAAATCAGGAGGATCAAGGTGATGATTCCGTCCAAGAGCAGTCAGTTCGATCCAAGCATCGGACGAAGCCGAAATGACAAAATGAACTCCAGCACCCCCTCCGCGAACAGGTAAAGCGCGAATACAAGGGGCAGGGATGCTAAACCCGCCACGGGATGAACGAATGCGTAGACGCCTACGAAGATATACAGAATGCCGAGCAGCAATTCCCACACAAAGCCACCCGTCGTTCGCGTGTGCCAAGCAAAGACCAAATGGGCTGCATTGCTGAACATCAGCCACCCGGCCACAGCTGGCACCACTGCGATTCCGGCGACCGAGGGAAGCACGATGGCCGGAACGCCCGCAAGAAGCATGAAAACGCTGAGGGCGATCGACCATCCGACGGATCGCGATTGCGCCTAAGGATGGTGCGCTCATGACCATCTCCTGCCGGGTGTTTTTCGCGCCGCACATTATACCCTTCTCGGCTCCTCCGAGATCACTGAAGTGCCCCATTTTGTGTTGCTTCTGCCATTCCCTCTACGAAGCCAAGGACACCTTCCGATTGCGTGCAGCGTTTGTCTGAGGAAGATTGGCAGGACCGCTAGAGCATAGATATTCGAGGAACAAACTGGCGCATGCCAGAAGTACAGTGTCCTGCGAAATCCCGGACCGGCTTCGTGCGCCTTTCAAAAAGAGGGCGGACTGACCTCAGTTGTTAGCTTCCAGGGCATTTCGAATCGATGTGAGTGCAGGCTGAAGATGCGCAGCTTTCCGAACGATGGATCCCTTGACGCCAGTTAGACCCGCCTGCTCTGATCCCATCGCCGGCCGAGACTCATCAATCCTGCGGAAAAGAGGTCCAATGCGGTCTGGAACTACCAGGGCACTGTTTTTTCAAGATTCCCAAACCATTAAATGTGCTCAGGTGCGTCTGGAAGATGGTCGATGGAAAAACACTCATTCCAGTGAATTGTTCAAGCTACAAAGAAGCTACAAGACTTTGATATATAAGGAGTTTGCAATTTGGGAGGTGAAAATCGCGAGTAGCAGTTCCCCACTTCCTCGAATTCAGAGGTGCCTTTA
>JASHSL010000241.1 GCA_030040855.1 Terriglobales bacterium | reverse complement strand
AGCTTCAGATCCAAAAGATCGGAAACGCGCAGCCCGCGCCGTCCCATTTTGTCTTCATACGCCGGGCCAATACCGCGCGAAGTCGTTCCGATCTTTACCCGGCCGGGAGCATTCTCGGAAGCCAGTTCGATCATTCGGTGATAGGGAAGGATGACGTGCGCGCGGTTGCTGACAAACAGAGTTCCGTCCACTCGGATCCCGGCTTCCCGGAGGGCAGAGACTTCCTTTAGAAACGCCACGGGATCAAGAACCACGCCATTGCCGATCACGCTGCGACAGGGGGGGCGCAGCACACCGCAGGGTACCAACTGGAGAACGAATTTCCTTCCGTCGGCCACGACCGTATGGCCGGCATTATGCCCGCCGGCATAGCGTGCCACGATCGAGAAGTTGGGTGCGAGCAGGTCGACGATCTTGCCCTTGCCCTCGTCGCCCCATTGAGCTCCAACCACGACCGCAGTTTTCCCCGTCGTCAAAACCACCGACTCCATCAACCAGCGTCGGGCGGCTGCCCCATACCGCCAGCCCACGGTTCTCCCGTGATGGGCTGATTCGCTGAATTCCCGGATAAAGGCGGAGCAGAGGTGTACGTGGCATGATAACCTGCCAGGCTCAACGTCGGCAATTCGGTCTGGAATTGGTGATTTTGTCCGGGCCAGCGTTCCTGGTGGCCCGCTTGTCGCTTCTGCTTGCCGCCCACGACAGGCGAGATCAGAGGGAGATAGACTATCCGTATGCCGGAGCTTCCCGAAGTCGAAACCATCGCCCGCGGGTTGGCCAGTCGTGTAGCGGGCGACGTGATCGACTCGGTTTGGCTGGGAGCCAAACCGGAGCCCTTGAAGTCTACGGCGGCCGATATCATCGCTACCCTGGAATCCAAACGCATCGCGCAGGTGCGGCGGATTGGGAAGCATCTCGTGTTCGATCTCGAAAGCCGCGGGCCGGCTTCCTTGCCCGTCGGGAGAGGGAGCGCCCCGAAGGCGAGGACGAGCGCGCCTCGATCGCGGGCCGCCCAGTGGATTGTGCATTTGGGCATGACCGGACGCATGCTCGTCTGCCAGGCGGACGAGCCGGTCGCCAAGCATACCCATGCCATCGCCCATCTGGCCTCGGGCCGGGAGTTGCGCTTCGTGGATCCACGCCGGTTCGGCCGGCTCAGCGTTGCTCACGGATTCCGAGCCCCCGGTTCGGAGCCGCTGGAGGTGGAAGGGGAGTGCTTTGTGAAGCTGTTCGGAGGTCGCAAGACGCCGATTAAAAGCGCGCTCCTCAATCAGAAACTTCTCAGTGGCGTCGGCAATATCTATGCCGACGAATCCCTGTTCCGCGCCGCCGTCCGGCCGCAGCGGCGGGCGGCATCGCTCACCCGGAGGGAGCTGCGGCGGCTTTATCGCGCGGTGCAGGAAGTCCTCGAGGAGGCGATTGCTTTAGGCGGATCGTCGGTTTCCGACTACGTGGACGCGGATGGCGAAGAGGGCTTTTTCCAGCTGCAACATCGGGTTTACGGTCGTGCCGGCGAACCTTGTCTGGTTTGCAAGACTCCCATCAAGCGGAGAGTGATTGCCGGACGTTCCAGTCACTATTGCCCGCGTTGCCAGCACTGAGACGAGAAAAACTATCAGAAGTACGACATGATAGTTCTGGGGAACTTAACCGATGCCCAACTACTCGATTGGCGTGGACCTTGGCGGCACCAACCTCCGCATCGCGGCCGTCGGTCCGCAGGGAGACTTGCTCGAAAAAATCACTCTGGGCACGCGGGTGGCGCTCGGCCGCGACCGGGTCGTGCGCGACATGTGCGACGCGGTGCAGCGCTTGCGCGCTGAATATCGGCCCAAGGGTTCCCTCCTTGGCATCGGCATTGGCGTTCCCGGGATCATCGATATGAACACGGGCATGGTCCACGAATCGCCCAATCTCCCAGACTGGGCCAACTACCCGGTCCGAGGTGAGATCGAAAGGCGGCTGGGGACACGGGTCGTTCTCGAAAATGATGCCAATTCGGCTGCCCTGGGAGAGAAGTGGCTGGGAGCCGCGCGCGACGTGGACGACATGGCAATGCTGACCCTCGGAACCGGAGTTGGTGGAGGGCTGGTGTTGGGAGGACGTGTCTGGCATGGCATGATCGGCATGGCCGGTGAGTTTGGTCACTTCACCGTAGAGCCCGGCGGAGTTCGATGCGGCTGCGGCAACCATGGCTGCCTGGAAGCCTACGCTTCGGCGACCGCCATCGTGCGCATGGCTCGCGCGGCGATCGCCAGTGGGGCTGCCCCCGAGCTGTCGCAGGCGGCCGCTGCCGATCCCGAGTTCAGTGCGAAAGCGATCTATAATCTCGCCGTCCAGGGAGACGCCCAGGCCCGCGAGATCTTCCGTCGGGTCGGCTCGGCATTAGGCATCGTGCTCTCCAGTCTGGTGAATGCACTCAACCTTCCCATGTACGTGATCGGTGGAGGCGTAGCGAGCGCATGGGAGGCGTTCTCGCCTTCGATGTTCGAGGAGCTGCGCAAGCGTTCGATGGTCTACGCCGCTACCGCCCCCGAGCTGGCAGATTCGGGAGAGACTGCCGCGTCTATCGGGCCGACGGCCAGCGCGAAAACCCTGGTTACACGGGCCTTGCTGGGAAGCGATGCCGGCCTGTTTGGCGCGGCACGCTT